>NZ_JAKMTE010000001.1:0-252864 GCF_025773025.1 Campylobacter sp. CNRCH_2013_0855
GTTTTACTAAGCATTTTTTCCTGATCCTCATGAAATATCACCATACCTTCTTTGTCATACACACCTGCATAAGAGCTATCAGAATGACCTAATGCTAACACATCTTTAGAGAAAGTATTGAGATTATAAACTCCACTTACTACACCTATAAACTTACCCCCCCCCTTGTCGCTATATACTGGAATAGAATACGTTACAACCATTTGTCCGTTTAAAACTATACTCTTATAAGGATCGGTAACAATTAGCTTTCCTGCTACTTTTGCTTCTTTATACCATGGCCTTGTTCTTGGATCAAATTTACTAGGATCATTATGAAGATTAAATTTGGTGTCAATTTGATAATCTTTACCCGAATCTTCCAAACCAAAATGAATGGTATCAAAGCCACCCGATCTTTTTGCGGTATCTAAAACACTAAAAATTTCCCTATCATTAGCATTATGCACAATATTACTTAAGCTATATGCTAGCGATTCTATAATACTTCTTTTGCTATTTGAATAACTTGAATACATATAGTTAACATCAAACATGGTTTTCTTTTGTATTTCTTCTAGATAATAACTTGTACTTTCTTTAGATTCATAATAGCTAATTATATTTACAACTATTAATATAATTGCTATCAAAACGCAAGCTATTGTAGTTAATTTATTAGACAAGCTATTAAATTTAAACATTGATACTCCTTGTAATAATTTTATTAAAAATTATAGTAAAAATAAAATAAATTACTAATAAAATAAAAAATAATTACAAATTATGACAAAATATTTGTTTATTATTTAAAATTATATTTTGTTCTTTATGGGAGGTAAATTTAGGAATATAAGCATAGCCACTAATAGGATTTATAACAATACATATATGTTGATTTTGGTTATTAGATAATCTTATAATACAATCATTATTAAAAGAAGCAAGTTTATCATAAGTACGCGTGGCATTTTTCAAAGGTGTATATAAGTGGCCATAATCATCAAAAACTAAACGCGTACTTCCTTTACAAACACCTTCAAATAAAACTTTAGATATACCATAAGTTTTTTCTATATTGTATTTTAAATTTGCCTTAAAATCATTTTGATTTATCACTCCACTTTGACCTGAATTCATTAATATATCAGGGTTGATAAGATCAACAGCTATTTCTCTATCTTTATTAATCATATTTTTACCTATGTTTGCATTACCATCGCCATTTTTATCTAAAAAGATGGTATAAGTTTGCTCATTGTTGGTAGCAGATTTAGAGCGTATAAAATATAATTGCCATTTAGCCTTAAACCACTCTCGTTTAGCAATGTTAAATTCTTTTGCTCTAAAATCATTTTGTATTAAAGCTAAATGTCTTGTGTATTTAATATCATTTAAAACTTGCTCAGCTCCTAAACGCAAATAATCAGGCTTATAATAAACATAAGCCATAGAAAATAATAAAGATAATATAATACAAACAAAAATTAGTTCTATTGAAGTAAAAGATTGCTTCATTTTATAGAATAATAAACTTTATGATTACCCAAACTAACATAAATCCTACTAGCTTTTTTACTAGAATGAAGCTCTAATTTGCCTTTAGAAATACCATAAAATTTAAGTCTTAAAGCTAGTTCTTTATCTTGAGCAAAAATATGAGTGAGATTGTGTTGTTTTAAATTTAACGCTAATTCTTTAGCTATATGATAATCATAGGCAAAATGTTTTTTGGGATCTTTTAATAAATAATAAAAACTTTGATTAAAAATAATACCAAGATAAAAAAATAATAAAAATACCAAAGAACATTCTATAAAAATTTTATGTTTTAAACGCAGCTGTGGCATCCTTGAGCGATAGGAAGACATTAAATAACGAATTAACAAAGGAGTACAAACTACACAAAAAGGTAAAAAATCTTCTAAAAAAAGTCTTTGTCTTATAGAAAAAATTAAACAAAAAACAAAAGTAGTTGCACTAATAAACCATAAAAGTGGCTTATCATCTTGCAAAAGAATTCTATAAACAACATAAAAAAAATAAAGGAAAATTAAAGGTGAAAAACAAGCTGCAAAAATACCCAAAGTATCTAAAAAATACCCCTTAGGCTTTCCACTTGCATCAAATCCATAGACACTCATTGCAATAGCAAATAAAATTAAAGAACATATAATAAGCAATTTATCTTTTTTATAAATAGCATAAAAGAAAAAAGATAAATATAAAATTGCAAAATTTGCATCTACCAAAAGAACTAAAACCAATAAAACATAAAATAAAAATATTTTTTTATATTCAAATAATACTAAAATTAAAAGGGTAAAGAATATCACAATACTTGATTCACTAACAAGCAAAGCACTAGCCACACTACCAGGAAGCAATATAAAAAGCACAACAGAAATAAAGGCATCAAAGGAAGTTTTGGTATATTTTAAAGCTAAAATATATAATAAAACACAGCTTAAAGAATGTAATAAAACAAAAGGGAGTCTTAATCCAAAATCATTTTGACCAAAAAGAGTAGTCCCAAATCTAGCGATCATAGCAATTAAACTATGATCATAAAAATAAATTTGTGCTTCGTTGTAGCTTATAGATAAAGTGCTTATGCCATACAATAAAGCACAAAAATCAAAAAATAAAACGGCTAATAAATACCTTTTCATTTTTAATTAGTCAAGCTTTACAGGCCCATTACTTGCGTGAGATTGTAAAAATCTTAAAATTCTATCTTTTTCTGCATCAGTAATTTTTGCAAAACCTTGCATAGCAGATAAGTATGCATCCCATTCTTCCATTAAATGTTCTTTTGGTTTATGCGCTGCATGACAACTTGTACAAGTATCATAATAAGTTAATTCTATCTCATCCCAGGCAAGAATTTCTTGATCGGTTAAATCTTTACTTTTGACTAAAAATTCCATTTCATTACTTGCATTTTTAGCATTTAAAGTAAGTAAAAGATAAATTCCATCTTTGGTATAAGCAAGGCTTTTTGGATTTGACTCCACAACCTCGCCTTTAACTTTGATCAAAGAATATTCACCCTCTTCTTTTACAAGCTCTACTTTAGAGCCTTCATAAATTTGTCCTACTACTTTTTTACTAGCACTATCTAAAAGATCTACTTTTTCATTAAAAATAAACATATCTTTAGCAAATAAAGCACTAGCTAAAAAAGTCAATACTAATATAATTTTCTTCATTATTAAGCTCCTATAATTTCTGGTGGTGTAGTTGAGTTATAAGGTTTTATAACTTCTTTTAGTTTTTTAATACCCACTAGACAAGTATTTACACTAGTTGCTTGAGCCATAGTTGAAGTTGGTCTTGAACTTGTTAAAACATTTACATGACCTGCATTACATCTTGGCTTGCTATCGCTTACATCTTCAGGGTCATACCAAGCACCCTCTTGAATGCTAATAACCCCTTCCATAATATTATCTGTTACAAAAGCCCCTGCTAAAAGTGATCCACGATCATTATATACTTCTACAACTTCTCCATGAGTAATACCAAGCTTTTTAGCATCATTAGTATTAATCATCACAGGCTCTCTACCTTGAATTTTATACAAATCTCTTACCCAAGTATTATCAAGTTGAGAATGCACTCTATATCTTGGATGTGGGCTTACTAAATGGAAAGGATATTTTTTAACTAATTTTTCATTACCTAACCACTCAGCTGGTTCAAACCAAGTTGGATGTGCTTTAAAGTCTTCCAAGTTATATTTTTCAAATTTTGGTGAATAAATTTGAATTTTTCCACTTTCTGTTGCAAGTTTATTTGCTATAGGATCAGCTCTAAATTCAGAATGTCTTACGAAGTTGTAAGCTTCTTTTGGAGTTTCAAAATGAATAAAACCTTGTTTCCAAAAATCAGCAAATTCCATATAATAAGGGCAATCACTTCTACCATAAAAACCTTCAAGCCACTGTTGTTTAGTTTTACCACCGGTGAATTTTTTATGTTCTCTCTCACCTATTCTTTTTGCTAATTCCTCAAAAATATCATAGTCATTTCTACTTTCAAAATAAGGTTCAATTACTTTTTTCATAGCATAAACATAATCTTGAGAATAAGAACCACCAAAACTAATATCATCTCTTTCTAAAGTTGTAGTTGAAGGCAGTACAATATCAGCCATTTTTGCCATAGGTGTCCACCAAGGCTCGTGTACGATTAATGTGTCAAGTGTTCTTAAAGCTTTGATAAGCTCATTTGTATCCGGATGATGGCCTAAGACAGAAGCACCCACTACATACATCATTTTGATTTTTGGATAGGTAATTTCTTTGCCTTTAAATTTAACTGTTTTACCAGGATTTAAAATTGCCTCTGAAACCCTACTCGCAGGGATATTAGTATCAAGATTATTTTTACCTTGTGGTAAGCCTACCGGTAATCTTACGCCTGAAAATGCTTGCCCACCACCTGAATAATGCATAGAAAAGCCAAATCCACCACCAGGTAAACCTACTTGACCTATCATTGAAGCTAAAACCATTAAAGTCCAATCAGCTTGCTCGCCATGATGCGCTCTTTGCATAGCCCAATTGCCTGCTAAGAAAGTTCTATTTTTCACAAAAGTATCTGCTAATGCAGTAATAACTTTTTCTTCAACACCAGTAATATTTGCAGCCCAAGCTGGAGTTTTATCAATACCATCAGTTTTTCCAAGTAAATAAGGTAAGAATTTGTCAAAACCATCGGTGTATTTTTCAATGAATTTTTTATCGTATTTTCCACTTTTATATAAATAATTCATCATACCAAGCATTAAAGCTACATCGGTATTTGGACGAATTTTAATCCACTGGGCATTTAAAATCTCTGCTGTTTGAGTATATTGAGGATCAATGGTAATAAATTTGATATTTGATTTGCTGTATTTTTTATAATACTCATCATTACCACGATTTGCAACTTTAAAATCAATTTGATTACATTTATAAAGATCAGCTCCCCATAAAACATAAACTTGGGTATTTTCTAAGATAACCTCGTGAGAAGTTTGTAAAGAATAAACCTCTAAATCCCCTACTATACTAGCATTAACTTTACCGGCAGCTCCATTACTATACTCTCCATCGGTGCCGATGTGACCACCTAAAGCAGTGTTAAAAAATCTTCCTGCTACTGAGTTACAATTGTGCAATAAACCTACATGCCCCCAAGCACCATAACTTGCATTAAATAAATTTTCAATAGGAGTTTCTTTTAATTTTTGCAATACAAGCTCTAAAGCTTTTTCCCAGCTTACTCTTACAAAAGGTTCTTTACCTCTTAATTTAGGTCTTTTTTTTCCTTCTAAAAAACTTTTTCTAACACAAGGATACTTTACCCTAGTATCTGAATAAGTTCTATCAATGATAGCATCAGTGATAATAGAAGGATGTTTGTCAGATTGTTGTGGAGTAACTTTTACAAGTTTTCCTTCTGAATTTACTTCAGCCCAAAAAGCACCAAAGTGAGTTGCGTGAGGAATTTTTTTGGTATCATAAAATTTAGTTCCCTCGCTTGCAGCCATTAAAGGATTGACCGAAGCAATCGCCGAAGTAGCAGCAAGTCCTTTTAGAAATTTTCTTCTTGTTAAACTCATAAGACATCCTTTCTTAACAAAATAAAGTCAAAATAATATTATAACATTTGTATTTGATTTAAAGCTAAATTTTAATGCTCCAAAAAAAGTCAATCCATTCTTTAGCTTCTTTTATATAAAATTCAGGGATTAATAATGCTGAAGGTTTATAAAAAACACTTGCTACTTTGAGCTCTAAATGAGGATATTTTTCCATTAAAACTCTTTTGATTTCTATCATAGTTTCACCACTATCTATAATATCATCTACCAAAAGAATTTTTTTATATGAACTAAGATCAGGAATATTAAAAATTTTAATCGTATCTAATTTTTGAGTACCTTCATAATGAATAGAATTTAAAGAAAATAAATTTCTATTTCCCATACCTTCTGCTAAAAAATGACCTAAAGTCATACCACCTCTTGCAATAGCAAGTAAAACATCAGGGTTAAATTCTTCCTTAATTTTGCGCGTAAAAGGAATAATTTCTTTTTGAAATTCTTCATAAGCATAATAATACATAATCACTTCCTATAAAAATTGTAATAAAAATACTAGCAATGAAATCGCACTTAATACAATAATACCAAGG
Source organism: Campylobacter sp. CNRCH_2013_0855 (assembly GCF_025773025.1). Classification (NCBI taxonomy): domain Bacteria; kingdom Pseudomonadati; phylum Campylobacterota; class Epsilonproteobacteria; order Campylobacterales; family Campylobacteraceae; genus Campylobacter; species Campylobacter sp. CNRCH_2013_0855. The sequence goes on from NZ_JAKMTE010000001.1 coordinate 6,169, forward strand.
TTGATTTTATCAAATTCTTTTTGCATGATACGCATAAATAAATATGCAATAAAACCAAAAGCAAAACCTGTGGTAATAGAATAAGTCAGTGGCATCATGATAATAATAAAAAACGCACTCACTGCTATAGCTTTATCTTTAAAATTAATATTTGCAACTTCCATAAACATTAAAACACCAACAAGCACTAAAATAGGATAAATAGAATTTGCAGGAATAGCTTTAAATACTGGCAATAAAAATAAAGTAAAAACAAAACATATAGCAGTAACTAAAGCTGTAAGTCCTGTTCTACCTCCTGCCTCTACCCCTGCTGAGCTTTCCACAAAAGCAGTTACAGTAGAGGTACCAACAACTGCTCCCATAGCCGAACTAGCCGCATCAGCGCCCAAGGTTTTGCCTAATTTTTTCTCACCTTGCTTTGGATCATCAAAGATTTTTCCTCTTGAGCCTACACCTGTGATTGTACCTACACTATCAAAAAGCTGTGTAACAAAAAAAGTAAGCACTATAGGAATCATACTAAGCTCTAAAGCTCCTTTTATATCAAGTTTACCAAATATTGCACTTAAACCATTATCTCCGCTTATAACTGGCATAGAAAAAAGTTGCTCTGGAAATTTAGCCCCATCAATACCAAAAATCCAAGCACACAAAGCACTGACAAAAACAGCTAAGATAAATGCAGCTTTAATCCTCCAAGCCCAAAAAACAAAAACCAAAAACAAGCCAAACAATCCAAAAAGCACTTTAGTGCTTGAAAAATCACCCAAACCTACTAAAGTTGCTTCGCTTTTAGTGATCATCCCCATTTGCACAAGCCCCATAAAAGCTATAAAAGTTCCAATACCTGCTGATATGGCTTTTCTTAAATCATTTGGTATGCTTTTTATCACCCAAATTCTAAAATTAGTAAAAGATAGCAAAGTAAAAACAATACCTGATAAAAACACAGCCCCCAAAGCACTTTGCCAAGGAATTTGATAAGTATTACACACGCTAAAAGTAAAATACGCATTTAGCCCCATACCCACACTCATAGCCACAGGAGTATTAGAGAAAAAAGCACTAAAAGTAGTAGCTATAATAGTTACTAAAGCAGTTGCAACAATTAAAGCTTCTAGTGGCATACCTGAATTACTCATAATATTCGCATTAACCGGTATGATATAAATCATTGCTAAAAAAGTAGCAATACCTGCATAAATTTCAGTTTTTACATCACTATTATGCTCTTTAAGTTTAAAAAAATCCATTTTTATCCTTAGTAAGTTTTTAATTCATTATACAAACTATCTCGCTCTATTGCTATATAACCTGAGCTTTGAATCATTTCTATAAAAGTTTTTAAACTCAAGCCATTTGAACTTTTTGCCCCACCTGCACTTTGTATACTTTCTTTTTCTATAGTACCATCTAAATCATTTGCACCAAAATCTTGAGCCACCATAGCTAAATTTATACCCATGGTTGCCCAATAAGCTTTGATATTTTTAATATTATCAAGCACTATTCTTGCAATAGCTAAGGTTTTTAAAATTTCTACCGAGCCAAGTGGTTTTTTACCTATAATAAAACTATTATCTTGTTGCCAAACTAAAGGTATAAAGGCATTAAACCCACCGGTTTGATCTTGAAGATTTCTTAATCTTATCATATGATTGATTCTATTTTCTCTACTTTCTATATGCCCAAATAGCATTGTGGCATTACTTTGTCTGCCTTTTTCATGCCAAAGTTTGTGAATTTTTAACCAATTTTCGCTACTTACCTTACCATGGCAAATTCTTTTTCTAACTTCTTCATCAAAAATTTCAGCCCCGCCACCTGGCATAGAATCAACACCATACTCGAGCATTTTTTCTATCACTTCTTCATAACTCATATTAAAAGCCCTGCTTAAAAAATCAATCTCAGCAGCAGTTAAGGCTTTAATATGCAAAAATGGATATTTTTCTTTAATCATTTTAAAAATTTCCAAATACCACTGCCATGATGTGTTTTTATTGTGTGCTGAAACAATATGAATTTCTTTTGTATCTCTTAAAACTGTTTCATCGACTATTTTCATTATCTCTTCGTGCGACATAGTGTAAGGATTAGGATTTTTCCTGTGTGCTGAAAAAGCACAAAATTTACAAGTATCTGCGCATATATTTGTAGGGTTAATATGGCGATTGATATTAAAATACACCTTTTTACCGTGTAAATTAGTACGAATTCTTTGTGCGTATTTAGCTAGAGTAAAAAGCTCTAAATCCCAAAGTTTATTAGCTTCTTCTTCATTTAATCTTTCTTGATTTTCTAGTTTTTCTATAATTGTTTGCATATTCTTACCATTTTTTAAATTTAAATTACAATTATAATTTTAACTTACTTAAAATTTAATACAAAGTATTTTTGGTATGATACTAGTAAAATTAAATAAGGATTATTGTCAAGTTATGGATATGCAAAAAATTCAAAAATTAAAAAATTCTTTAAAAGATTATGAAGCTTATTGCTCTAGACTTTTTTTAAAACAAGGTTCATTTAGTTTTTATCACTCTAAAGAAATTGATCGTTTTATAGAAGATGTTTATGAGCTTGTTTTGAATGATTTTTTCGATGATTATTTTCCGCATAATGATAAAATCCCTTTTTGTATCATCGCTATTAAACAATATGCTAAAATGAATTTAAGTATAAAAGAAAATGTTGATTTATTGCTTATTTATAAAGATATAAAAGCTTATAATATCAAGCCTTTAATGAAAGCATTTATTACTTCTTTAAATGATATTAATTTAAATATCAATTATCAAATTTGTGAAATAAATGGACTTTATAATATAGCCAAAAATGAGCTAAAACAAAATATTTTACAATATCGTTATATTTGTGGATCTAAGATTTTATTCAAACAAATCAAAGAAAAAATTTCTCAAGCTCAAGATGAGTTAAAAGAAGAATTTGCTTTGAAAATTTTGCAAGAATTTAACCCATATCATCAACCTTTAATTAAGCAAGAATTTGATATTAATAAAAATTTTGGCGGTTTAGATGAGCAACTTGATATAGAAAATTTAAGTATATTATTTAAAGATTCTCCTAAAAATTATATGCTTAATTTTATCAACGAAAAAGAATTAAGTGAATTTAAACTTGCAAGTGATTTTTTATTTTCACTTAAATGTGCAATGAATCTTTTAGAAGGTAAAAACACTAATTTATTCTTAATACAAAATTCACAAGAACTTGCTAACTTAATGCAAAAAAAAGAAAAGAAAAATTTAGATCTTAAATCCATACTTATTCAAAAAGCTATGCAATGCATGCAAACTTGTGGAATTTATACGCAATTTTTAGCAAGGTGTATCCAAGAAAAACACTATAAAGATAGTAAGCTTTATGAAACACAAGATAGCTTTTTTACTTATTCTAGCGAAAGTGAAAACCTAAGCTTGATATTAAATCAACTTTTAAAATTAGATGATAAAGATTATAATTTTGATATCAAACTCATTTTTGCATTAAAAAGAGCAGAAAATAAAGATGAAAATCTAGAATTATTCAAAAAGATCTTAAAAAGAAAACATTCTTTTGCTCTTTTAAAACTTCTTGCTGATGCTAATATTTTAAAAGATTTTTGCAAACCTCTTACTCAAAGTAAATTTTTACTCGAAGAAGAAGGTATTTATAGTGCATTAGATAGAGCACTACTTTGCTTAAAATACTTTGAAGAAAAAGATTATGACTTTGATGAAAATACACTTTTAATAATAAAACTCACCATACTTTTAGGTGCTATTCATGAAGAAAATGAAATTTCTTTAGCAAATATTTATAGAGCTTATGTGGGAAAATTCGAAATTGACAATGAACTTTTAGATTTTGGCTTAAGATTATATAAAAATTTTAACGCTTTTAAAGACATTATAGAAAAAGAAGATATCTATAATTCTACTATTGTTTTAAATTTTATTTCCAAATTAAATGATATAAATACCTTAAAAACCTTACATCTTTTATCTTTTTGCAATGCTAAAGCTTTGGGTATAGAAAATCATTTTTATTATAAAAGTTTAGAAAGATTGTTTCAAAATGCATTAGAAGGCTTTGAGGATGAGAATTTAATTGATGAGAGTCAAAGAAGAGTAAAAAAAGAACAAACCCTAAAAAGAAGTAAGGCTTTTTTAGATCTTGATGAGCAAACTCAAGATAATATCACTCATATTAAATCCAATCTATTTTTTATAAAAAATAGTTTTGAAAAAATCATCAAAATAACACAAATTGCACAAAAAGAAAATTTTACTTTTTGGCTTGATAATCAAGATAATTTTACCCTAGAGCTTATAATGAATAGAAAAAATAATCTTGAAAATATACTCAATACCTTAAGTTCTTTAAATTTAGTCTTTATGAGTTTCTTTGAATTATTTGATGAAAAAGTTTATTTGAAATTTGAATATTCAGATATAGTAAGCGATACTCAAAAGCAAAGTTTAGAAAATTTACTAAATTCTAAATTACATTTAAAAGTACAAAAAAAGGCAAAAAAACCAAACATTAAAAAAGATGAATTAAAATTAGATATGAATTATTCCAAAAGCTATGCCAAAATAACCTTAAACACAAAAGATCAAAAAGGTTTGATGGCTTATGTGATGGATGTGCTTGCAAGATATGATATTATCTTAAGCGCAGCAAAAATTCAAACCATAAAAGAAAGAACGCGAAATGTTTTGATTTTGCATAAAAATGAAAGCTTGCAAGATCATAAAGATCAAATTCTTAAATCACTAATAAGCGAGTAAAAGATGTGCGGAATAGTAGGTTATATAGGAACTAAAGAAAAGAAAAAAATCATATTAGAAGGCTTAAAAGAGCTTGAGTATAGAGGTTATGATAGTGCTGGTATAGCAGTGATGAAAGATGGTGAGTTAGACTTTTTTAAAGCGGTTGGAAAATTAGAAAATTTAGCTAATAAAACTGCTAATTTTAATAGTGATGGCTTTGGACTTGCTATAGGCCATACGCGTTGGGCAACTCATGGAAAACCAACCGAAATAAACGCGCATCCACATTTGGGACAATACTCTTGTGTAATACATAATGGAATCATAGAAAACTACCAAGAATTAAAAACAAAGCTCACACAAGAAGGTATTAATTTTCTAAGTCAAACTGACACTGAAGTTATTGTGCATTTATTTGAATACCATGCAAGTAATTTAGAACCATTTGAAGCTTTTAAAAAGACCATAGCTGAACTAAAAGGTGCTTTTGCAATCTTACTTGTAAGTAAAAAAGATCCTAATACAATTTATTTTGCTAAAAATGCAGTGCCACTCATCATCGGAAAAAATGGTGATGAAAATGAATATTATTTTGCATCAAGTGATGCGCCTTTAATTTCTTTAGTGGATAAAGTAGCTTATCTTGAAGATGGAGATTATGGATATGTTAATTTAAACGAATGCAAAATTTGCCATGATCAAGCTTGCATACAACCTACTTTTGTAGCTTTAAGTAAAGATAAAAGCTATGCTCAAAAAGATGGTTATAGATTTTTTATGGAAAAAGAAATCTATGAGCAAAGTAGAGTTTTAGGTGAAGTTTTAATGGGACGCTTACAAGGTGAGCAGATTGTTTTTGAAGATATAGATGAAACTCTTTTGCAAAATATAGATGAAATCACGCTTTGTGCTTGTGGCACAAGCTATCATGCAGCATTAAGTGGAGCTTATTTACTTGAAAGACTTGCAAAAATTAAAACTAAAGTTGAAGTAGCGAGTGAATTTAGATACAGAGAAGCTATTATAGGTAAAAACACTCTTTTTGTAGTAATCTCTCAAAGTGGCGAAACGGCTGATACACTAGAAGCTTTAAAAATAGCAAAAGCACAAGGAGTTAAAACTTTAGCAATATGCAATGTAGACAATTCCAACATCGTGCGTTTAGCTGATATATCTTTACTTACTAGAGCGGGCATTGAAAAAGGCGTAGCTTCAACTAAAGCCTTTGCCACTCAAGTGGCAACTTTATGGATGCTTGCAATCTATCTTGCGCAAAAAGCAAATTTGGATATGAGTAAAGAAATCAAAGCTCTAAGAAGCTTACCAAGTATAGTTAAAGTTGAACAAAACTTACATGAAAAAGTACATAGAATTTCAAAAAGATACCTACACGGTCATGGCTTTTTCTTTATAGGAAGAGATGTATTTTATCCATTAGCTTTAGAAGGTGCTTTAAAACTTAAAGAAATTTCATACTTACATGCTGAAGGCTATCCAGCAGGAGAGATGAAACATGGACCTATTGCTCTAGCAGATAGTGAGCTTTTTACCGTTGCATTAATGCCACAAAATTGTCTTTATGAAAAAACTAAATCAAATGTAGAAGAATTAGCTGCAAGGGATTCTACCTTGCTTGCTATTTCCCCGCTTGATTTTGATTTAAGCGATGATTTTATAAGAACTTCAAAACAAGAACACTATATGTGTGAATTTTTCGAAATGATGGTAATCTTACAACTTCTTGCTTTGGAAGTTTCTATAAGACTTGGCAATGATGTAGATATGCCAAGAAATCTAGCAAAAAGTGTTACCGTAGAATAAATATTTTGTGTAGTTTTGAAAAAACTACACTTTTTTAAAAAATTTTATAAATACTTCTTAAATTATAAGCAAACTTTAGGGATTATTTGGTTTAAATATTACATCTTATTTTATTACAAGGAAAAGCCATGGAATATAGAATCGAACACGATACTATGGGAGAGATTAAAGTTCCTAATGATAAATATTGGGGTGCGCAAACTGAAAGAAGTTTTGAAAATTTTAAAATTGGTTGCGAAAAAATGCCAAAAGTTTTAATTTATGCTTTTGCAAATCTTAAAAAATCTTTGGCTTTAGTTAATAACAAACTTGGTAAATTAGACGAAGCTAAAAAAAATGCCATTGTGCAAGCTTGCGATGAAATCGTAGCAGGAAAATTTGATGATAATTTCCCACTAGCAATATGGCAAACAGGTTCAGGTACTCAAAGTAATATGAATATGAATGAAGTTATAGCAAACCGTGCCACTGAAATTATGGGCGGTGATTTTAGAAAAGAAAAACTTGTTCATCCAAATGACCATGTAAATATGAGCCAAAGCTCAAATGATACTTTTCCAACTGCTATGAGTATAGTTTCAGTAGAGCAAGTAGAAAAAAAACTTATCCCTGCTTTAGATGAGCTTATTGCAACTTTTGAGAAAAAAGTAAAAGAATTTGAAGGAATTATTAAAATAGGAAGAACTCACCTTCAAGATGCTACACCACTTACCCTAGCTCAAGAATTTAGTGGATATCTTTCTATGTTACTTCACTCAAAAGAGCAAATCATCGCTTCTTTGCCTACATTAAGAGAACTTGCAATAGGTGGAACGGCTGTTGGCACAGGATTAAACGCTCATCCAGAACTTAGTGAAAAAGTAAGCGAAGAATTAAGCAAGCTAATAGGTACTAAATTTGTTTCAAGTCCAAATAAATTCCATGCATTAACAAGCCATGATGCCATTAATTTTACACATGGAGCTATGAAAGGTTTAGCTGCAAATTTAATGAAAATAGCAAATGATATTAGATGGCTAGCAAGTGGCCCTAGATGTGGTCTTGGAGAGTTAAACATACCTGAGAATGAACCAGGAAGCTCTATCATGCCAGGTAAGGTTAATCCTACTCAGTGCGAAGCCTTAACTATGGTTGCTGTACAAGTTATGGGAAATGACGCAGCAATTGGTTTTGCAGCAAGTCAAGGAAATTTCGAGCTTAATGTTTTTAAACCTGTGATTATTTATAACTTCTTGCAAAGCCTTGATTTATTAGCTGATGCTATGCATTCATTCAATATCCACTGTGCTGTTGGTATAGAACCAAATAAAGAAAAAATAGATCATAATTTACATAATTCTTTAATGCTAGTAACTGCACTAAATCCACACATTGGTTATGAAAATGCAGCTAAAGTAGCAAAAAATGCCCACAAAAAAGGCATTTCTTTAAAAGAAAGTGCTATGGAGCTTGGCTTAGTAAGCGAAGAAGACTTTGCTAAATTTGTAGATCCTACAAAAATGATAGGACCAAAAAAATAATCAAAAGACTAGGAATAATCCTAGTCTTTTCTTAAGAGTTAGTATGATTTATGAAAATGATTATTTATTTATAGAAAAAGAAAATTCTCAAATTCCTTGGGTGAAAATTTTTACTAAAGAAAATTACAGAGAATTAAGTGATTGTCCAACCTTTTTACAAAATATGCTTTTTCAATATGTTTTAGCTTGCGAATTAAGCCTTAGAGAGTATTATAACCCAGAAAAAATCAACATAGCTTCCTTTGCAAACTATGTGCCAAGAGTGCATTTTCATGTTATGGCACGTTTTAAAGAAGATGGGTTTTTTCCTGAATGCATGTGGGGAAAACAGCAAAGAGAAATTAAAAATTTAAATTTACCTGATTTTGATGGATTTGTATCAATATTACTTAAAAAAATAAAAAATATTCATGTTTAAAAAATTTATTAATTCTAGCTATATAGCTTTATTACATCATCCACTTGGAGTTATTTTTTATTTATGTTTTTGGTTTTTTATAGCATTTTTTTATAATTCATATCAAACTAGTATTTTTTTACTTTTAACCCTATTTATAATTTTTTGCGAAACATTCACTAACCCAAAAAACAATTTAATACAAAATTATAAAAACTTGAAAAATTTATGGGTTGGGTTTTTTGGACTAATTTTTTATATATTTTTAAATTTTATCTTTAAAGATGGCATAGAAAATTATTTAATATTTTTTACTAATAATTCTTTATATATTTCTTTAGCAACAGCTCTTATAGCTTTAGTATGTGCAAGAAAATTATGTGATTTTAATTATTTTCATCATTTTTTAGCTGCCCTTTCTTTTAGTATAAGTTTTTGGCTAATTTTTGGTGTATTTTTGGCTATATTTTATGGTTCGTTTGATTTTTTATTTGATATTTCTTCAAGTAAACTAAATTCTCATGTTTTGTCATTATGGATTTTTAGTGCTGGAATTTTTTCTTTGTTTTTACTTGGCAATTTTACTTCATATATTTTTAATAAAATTTTTATATTTATACTAAATAGTTTTAGTATTTTATATATAATCATGCTTTTTACCTATGGTTTAGGAGTATTATTTAATCTTTTAAAAAATCTTAGTATAGTTCATTTATGTCTTTGGTTTGGTAATTTTTTATTAATTAATCTTTGGATAAATTTATCTTCTTATAAAATCAAAAAAGCATTACTCTATGTCTTTTTTGTTATAGTACTATTATTAAATATTTTCGTATTTTATGCTATTATAATTAGAATTGCACAATATGGCTTTACACCGGAACGCTTAGCGGTATTGGCTTTAAATTTATGGCTTTTGGTTGCAAATTATCTAAGTGTATTTAAACAAAACATAGCATTAAAATTTTCTTTTTATCTACTTGCACTTATATCCTTATTTTTAGGATTTTTTGCAAATTACATAAGCTTCTCTTCACAAAAATACCAATTACAAAAACTAGAAAGCTCTATACACTCTTTAGAGCTTGACTATATTCAAAGTAAGCAATACTACAATCAAATTAAAAATATCAAAAATACCTTACATGATCTTGATAAAAATTATAATAACAACTATAGTTTTGATGATTTTTTAAAAACATATAATCTAACTCATTTAAAACCACAAAAAATAAAATTTCATAATATGTCTAAAAAATTTCATCCAAAATACTCCAAATTAAAAGAAAATTATGATGAAGTATTATTTGATTTTATTGCTAATTCAAGTAACTTTAAATATTTTATGAAAATTGATGATAACACCTTGTATTTTTTACTTCAAGAAAAAGAACTTTTAAAACTTGAAAATTTTGACAAAGTCTTAAAAAACTACCAAAAAAATTCACAGTTAAGCTACAAACTTAACAATGGCTCATCTTTGATTTTTATCCCTTTAGAATTTAATATCAATATAAAAGGTCAAATAACTTTTTTTAAAACTCATGTTTTTATTAAAAACAGCAAATAAATTATTTAATATAACAAACTAAAATATCAAAAAAAGAAAGGTTTAAACTATGAAGCAATTGTTATTTTTACTTACACTTTGCTCACTTGCATTTTCCACGCAATGTGAGGTTAAAATAAAGCAAATTCAAAAAGAAATAGCTTATACTAAAAATTACAATCATCAAGAAAAAGCTTTAAGTTTAGAATTAGCCTTAAAAGAAGTTCAGGCAAATTGTGCAAAAGATCCTCTTTTTTATGATAAAAAATTAGAGGCTAAAAAACTTAAAGAGCAAGAGATAGAAAAAATCGAACAAGAGTTAAAAGAATTAAAAAAACAAAAAGATTATATGAGTAAAACAGAGTATAAAAATAAAAAACAAGCTTTAAAAGACAAAAAAGACAAAATTAAAAAAGAGATTGAAGAATATATCAACAAACTCTAATTTAATTCCAAATTTGCCACCATTTTTTATTTTGTTGTTTTAATTTTTGCATTAAAATATTTTGATTTTTTAATGCAAACTCATTTTCTTCATCAAGCTTTAACAATTCTTTAGTGCACTCTAAAGCTTGCTCATATTCTTTTAGCTCTTCTAAACACTGAATTTTTCCCACTAAAGCATCGGTATTTTCATTTACTATCTTTAAACAATCTTCATAACATTGCAATGCATCATGAAAATCACCTAAATTTCTTAAACACTCTGCCTTATAATAATGTGTCCAATTTTGACTTTCATCTAAATTTAAAGCCATATTAAGATATTTTATAGCTTCTTTAAAATCTTGTGAATACACTTTAACCGCACCCATAAAATGATAACACTCATATGATTTTGGTTCAAGCTCACTTGCTTTTTTTGCTGCTTCAAAGCTTTCATCATATTTTCCTAAAAAGCTTAAAATTTGTGCTTTTTCTATCCAATATTCCGCAACATCATCAATTATTTTTAAGCATTCATTGATATCTTTTAAAGCTTCATTGTATTTTTCAAGATTTCTTTTACATTTTGCTCTATGAAAATACGATTCATCATCTTCTTCGTTGCTTAAAATCACACTATCATAACATTTTATCGCTTCTTCAAACATATAAAGATCTTCATAACAAAGTCCCTTATAATACTTTACGCCATTATGATTTTTATCAATTTTTAAAGCCTTATTTAAATCTTCTATAGCTTCTTCTTCTAAGCTTAAATTATATTTAGCAATTCCACGCCAAAAATAAAGCTTAAAATTATTTTTATCCACTTTATGTGCTGCATTACAATAAGCTATTAATTCTTCATAAGACTCAAGCTCTTTTGCACAATATGCTCTTTCAAATAATACATCTTTTAAATCAATATAATCTTTATATGTTTTTATAAGCTCATTATATTCATCTATAGCTTCTTGAAATCTTTCAAGCTTGCTTTTAATCCAAGCTCTTTGAGAAAGGGAGTTAGCATAATCTTGGGTATTATTTTGTTTTTTATAATATTTAACAGCTAGTTCGCTATCTTTTAAAGCTTCCTCGTATTTTTCAAGATCAGATTTTAAATAAGCCCTATTAAAAAACACATCAGGATATTCTTTTTGATATTTCAAAGCTTTTTCATAACTTATCAAAGCTTCATCATATTTGTCTATCTTATATAAGCTATTACCTAAATGATAAAAACCATAAGGAACTGCGTGTTCAAGTTCTGCTAATTCTGATGGAGTAAAATCATGCTTTCTTGCTCTTTCTTGATAATATTTAGCTGCTAAGTCAAAATCCTCTATAGCTTCTTCAATCATTTTTAGATTAATTTTAGTATTGCCTCTATTAATATATGCTTGAGCATATTCTTCATAAAGCTCAATTGTTTTATCATAATATTTCAAAGCTTGCTCATAATCTTCTAAATCATACAAAACTCTAGCCAATGCAAAACATGGATATTGTAAATTTTCATCTAATTCGATTGATTTTTTAAAAGCATCTATTGATAATTCTATCTTTTCTAAGTCTTTATAAATATGTCCCAAAATCAAATATGCCATTGCATTTTCATTATCTAATTCAATGGATTTTAAGCAATCTTGCATAGCCCCCTCTAAATCATCGACTTTACGTTTATTATTAGCCCTTTTATAATACGCATCAGAAAAACTCTCATCTTGCTCAATCATCTTAGTAAAAAATTCTATAGCTTTTTGATAATCTTCTAAATTCTCATAAGCTACCCCTTGATAATAAAAAATCTGCGAAGATTCAAAACCCAAATCTTGAGACTTCTTAAAATCAAGCAAAGCTTGTTTTGGATCAACACTAAGCAGGGCAATGGCTCTAGTATAATAAGCTATATAATATTCTGGAGCTAAATCGATACAAGTTTGTAAATCTTTTAAAGCTTTTGTTTGCTCATCTAAAAGTATATAAACCCTAGCTCTGTTAAAATATGCTAAATAATATGTATTATCCAGTGCTATAGTTTTATTAAAAGCCAAAAGTGCTTCTTGTAATAAATCTAACTTAAAATTACACAAGCCCAAAAGATTAAACAAAAATACATTACTAGGATCAAATTCTACAGCTATAGTTGCATCTTCAAGCGCTTCTTGAAATTTCAAGCAATTAAATCTACAAAACGCTCTATTATGGTAAGCCTCTAAAAGCAAACGGTGTTTATCTTCATCATCTATAAAAATCATTTTACCATCTTGAGCAAGCGTAACTTCACCCTTGCAAAAAGCTATAAGCTCACTTAAGACTTCATCACATTTTTCAAATTCTGAATTTTCAAAATATTCTTTAGCTAAATCTGATAACTCAGTAATTAAATTATCCAATTTTATTTCCTAGTTCTGATTTTCTTTGTTTAAACTTTTTAAAAATTCTTCTATATTATATTTTGCCCTATAAGTTTCACTCATTAAGTGAATCAAAATATCTCCCAAATCAAGTACAGTCCATTCTTCACTACTTTCTATATTTAAAAACTCTTCACCTTTACTTTTAAGATTAGTTTTTAAATCATCAATCAAAGAAAGTGCATGTCTTTCTCCCATAGTGGTAGCAATCACTACAAATTTGACAAAATAATCCTTATCTTGCATATCAAAAGTTTCTATTAAGTCTGCTTTTTTATCATCTAAAATTTGCACTATATTGTTAATTCTTTCTTGCATTGTTTTCCTTTTGCTAAATATTTTTAAATTTAGAATAATAAAGCTTAACTTCTTCTTTGATTTGCTCACAAACTTGTGATGTTTGCAAGGTTTGTCTTATAAAAGAAGAAGAGATATTTACTTTAGTATCTAAGGTTTTAAAATGTTTTGGTATAAAAATATCATCTCTTTTAGCTACAACAAATTCTACCAAATTTTGCAATCTTTCAAATTCATGCCATTTTTCAAGACTTTGTAAATGATCAGCCCCCAAAATAAGATAAAATTTAGAAATTGTATATTGTTTATACAAAAAATCAACACTTTCTATACTAGGCACAGGTCTTTGTTTTTTTATTTCAAAATCACAAATTTCAACTTTTTCCAAACCTCCCCAAATCATATCACACCATTTTAAGCGTCTTTGCTCATTTGCGGTAAATTCTTGCTTAAAAGGACTAATAAAAGTAGGCATAATAATGAGCTTATCAAGCTCTAAATTTGCTAGTGCATTAAAGACTATAGCATTATGCCCTAAATGAGGTGGATCAAAACTGCCACCAAAAAGTGCGATTTTCATTAAAATTTAACCTTTTTTTAGTAGAATTTTACCTACTTAATCATAAAAAGGAAATGAAAATGGCTGTAAAAGTTGCAATAAATGGTTTTGGACGCATTGGAAGATGCGTTGCAAGAATTATCATGAAACGCGATGATATCGAACTTGTAGCGATTAATGATACTACTGATATAGAGCTTACTAAATATCTTTTTAAATATGACACTGTTCATGGGGTATATGATGGTAGTGTTAAAAATGAAGGTGATGATTTAATAATTGATAATAAAAAAATAAAAGTTTTAAAAAGCAGAAATGTAGCTGATTTAGACTTTGCAAAATATGGCGCACAAATTGTTTTAGAATGTACTGGCGCACACTTAACTATGGAAAAATGTCAAGGATTTTTAGATCATGGGGTGCAAAAAGTTATCATGAGCGCACCTGCAAAAGATAAAACTCCAACTTATGTTTTAGGGGTAAATGCTCACGAATACAAAGGCGAAAACATCATCTCAAATGCAAGTTGTACTACTAACTGTCTAGGTCCAATTTGTAGAGTTTTACAAGATAATTTTGGCATAGAAAAAGGTTTAATGACAACTATTCATGCATATACAAACGGACAAAGCATTATTGATGCAAAAGCAAGAGATAAAAGAAGATCACGTGCTGCTGCACAAAATATCATCCCTACTTCAACTGGTGCAGCAAAGGCTATGAAGCTTGTTATGCCTGAGCTTGATGGAAAATTACATGGTCAAAGCATGCGTGTACCTGTAGCTGATGTGTCAACTGTGGATTTAACTGCAACTTTAAAGAAAAAAGTAAGTAAAGAAGAAATCAATGAAGCCTTTAGAAAAGCAGCTGCTGGTAATTTAAAAGGTATATTATTAGTAGATGATGAAGAAAGAGTTTCAAGTGATTTTATAACTTGCTCTTATGGTGCAATTGTAGCAAGTGATTTAACTCAAGTAATTTGTGATGATTTTGTTAAAGTGGTTGCTTGGTATGATAATGAATGGGGATATTCTTCTCGTTTAGTAGATATGGCAGTATTTGTGGCAAAGGCTTAAGATGAGTAGTATTTTATCGATTAAAGATATTGATCTTGCAAAGAAAAAAGTATTTATAAGATGTGATTTTAATGTTCCTCAAGATGAATTTTTAAATATTACCGATGATCGTCGTATTCGCTCAGCTATCCCTACTATAAGATATTGTTTAGACAATGGTTGTGCAGTTATTTTGGCTTCACATTTAGGGCGTCCAAAAGAAATAGCTTCAAAATACTCTTTAGAACCGGTTGCAAAAAGACTTGCGCGTTTAATGGCTAAAGAAGTCATCATGGCCAAAGATGTTATAGGTGAAGATGCAAAGAAAAAAGCTAGTGAATTAAAGCCGAGCGAAATCTTACTTTTAGAAAATTTACGCTTTGAAAAGGGTGAAACTAAAAATGATGAAAACTTAGCTAAAGAACTTGCTTCTATGGCTGATGTTTATATTAATGATGCTTTTGGGGTTTGTCATAGAGCCCATGCTAGTGTTGAAGCTATCACTAAATACTTTGACAATACAAACAAAGGTGCGGGATTTTTACTCCAAAAAGAAATCGAGTTTGCAAGCAATCTCATCAAACATCCTGCACGACCTTTTGTAGCGGTAGTGGGTGGTTCTAAAGTAAGTGGGAAATTACAAGCTTTAACTAACTTACTTCCAAAAGTAGATAAGCTCATCATAGGTGGAGGTATGGCCTTTACTTTCTTAAAAGCTCAAGGTTATGATATAGGAAATTCTCTTTTAGAAGAAGATTTAATTGAAGAAGCAAATAAAATCTTACTCAAAGGTAAAAATCTAGGGGTAAAAATTTATCTTCCTGTAGATGTTACAGCAGCACAAACTTGCTCTCAAGAAGCAGTGATGAAATACACCCCTGTACAAGAAATTCCTGCCGGTTGGATGGGACTTGATATAGGTCCTGCTAGTGTAAGATTATTTAAAGAAGCACTTTCTGATGCTCAAACTATATGGTGGAATGGACCTATGGGGGTTTTTGAAATTGATAAATTCTCAAAAGGTAGCATTAAAATGAGCCATTATATTAGCGAATCTCATGCAACAACTGTAATAGGTGGTGGTGATACTGCTGATGTTGTGGCAAGAGCAGGTGATGCTGATGAGATGACTTTCATTTCAACTGGCGGTGGAGCATCATTAGAACTTATAGAAGGCAAAGAGCTTCCTGGTGTAAAACCTTTAACCATAAAGGATAATGAATGATTTTTGCAGCAAATTTAAAGTGCAATCATACAAGATCAAGCTTTGAACTTTATGCTCAAGAATTAAATCAAAATTTAAACAAAGAAGATGAAATTTTCATCTTCCCTCCTAGTATAGCTTT
This sequence comes from Campylobacter sp. CNRCH_2013_0855, assembly GCF_025773025.1. Classification (NCBI taxonomy): domain Bacteria; kingdom Pseudomonadati; phylum Campylobacterota; class Epsilonproteobacteria; order Campylobacterales; family Campylobacteraceae; genus Campylobacter; species Campylobacter sp. CNRCH_2013_0855. Next base: position 22,337 of record NZ_JAKMTE010000001.1, read on the forward strand.
TTTAAAAGAAAATTTTTCCTTTCAACAAGGCGCGCAGAATTTCTACCCTTGTGAAAATGGAGCGTATACTGGAGAAATAGGTAAAATTCACTTAGAAGAATTTAACATCAAGAGTGTTTTAATCGGTCATTCTGAGAGAAGAGCTTTAAGTGAAGATGAAAGCTTTTTAAAGGCTAAATTTGATTTTGCAAAAAATCTTGATTTTAACATCATTTATTGCATAGGTGAAAGTTTAGAAACTAAGAATGCCAACAAAAGTTTGGATTTTTTAAAAAAACAAATTGAAAATATTGACTTATCTTATAAAAAACTTATTATAGCTTATGAGCCTATTTATTCTATAGGCACAGGAGTTAGTGCTAATCTTGATGATATTAATACCATACTTAATTTTTTAAGAGAATTTACTAACGCTAAGCTTTTATATGGTGGAAGTGTTAATCAAAGCAATATTAAAGAAATTTGTGCTTTAAAAAATTGTGATGGAGTATTGATAGGTTCAGCTGCATTAAATGCAAATGATTTTTTAAATATGATACAAATAACCAAAGGTTAAAAAATGTCTTTAAGCAATGAAGAGTTAAAAAGCATATTAGAGCATAAAATCGCTCTATTAGAAAACTCACACAAAGAAGAAAAAAATATCTCATTAGAGGCTGTAAATTCTATCATTAAAATTTTAGGTTTGCCAAGTGATTTTAACCCTTTGGCACATAGATATTTCCAACTTCACACCCCACCTAGCCTTATATGGCTTCATTTAAGCGAATGTACAGGGTGTAGTGAAAGTTTGCTTAGAACTTCATTGCCTGACTTTTTAGATCTGATTTTTGATTTTATTTCTTTAGAATACCATGAAACCTTCATGAGTGCAAGTGGGCATCAAGCAGAATCGCATTTAGAGGAAGTTTTAGAAAAAAAAGATTTTCTTTTAGCTGTTGAAGGTGGGGTTTGTGCTATAGATCCTTTTTATCTAACTATAGGAGCACATGGTGAAAATGGATATGAAATTTTACAAAAATGTGCTAAAAATGCTAAAACAATCTTTGCTATGGGAACTTGCTCAAGCTATGGAGGAATTCAAGCTGCACATCCAAATCCCACCAAAAGCATAGGAATTTCTAAAGTCTTAGAAGAAAAAGTAATCAATATACCAGGTTGTCCCCCAAGTGATGTAAATATCATCGCAGCGCTTTGCTTTTATATATTATTTGAACAAGACATGGCTTTAGATGAGCAAAATAGACCTTTAGCCTTTTATGGAAAATGCTTGCATGATTTATGTGAAAGAAAAGCTAAATTTGAAGCAGGAAATTTCGCTCAAAGTTTTGATGATGAGAATATAAAACAAGGCTATTGTCTTTTTAAAGTAGGTTGCAAAGGACCTTATGCTTACAATAACTGCCCTAAAGTTAAATTTAACTCCAAAACCTCTTGGCCAGTAGCTGCAGGACATGGCTGTATTGCCTGTAGTGAAGAAAATTTTTGGGATGATTTTGGTTTTTATGAAAAACCTATGAGTAATGAATTTGCTTATAATGATTTTTCTATTATATTAGATGATAAAATAATTCATAATAGTTCTATCAACGAGCTTAATTCAGATAATATTTTACTAGATTTAGAAAGCGAAATTAGTGGGATTTTTTATCAAAATGATACAAAGATTAATTTTTTAGATTTTAGTTTTGAAGCTAATCCTAAAGTTTTTTTAAATAATTTCGCAAAAACCAAAATGGCTATGACTTTAGTGCAAAATTACCAAGAGCAATTTAAAACATATTATGATTTTATACAAGAAAATTATGATGATGAAAGCAAAATTAGCAATAATATCTTAGATTTATTTTATTTTATCTATCCAATTATTAGCGGAAAAAAATTAAGCCATTTAGATGAGTTTTTAGATCTTGCTTTAGCTTATAAGTTTAAACATCCTAGCAAATTTGATTTTAAAATCACAATTAATGAACAAGCAAAGCTTGATGTTTCTAAATCTATGCGTATGCCTTTGATTTACATTTTAGGTGGCTTAGATAAAGAAGCTATTGCTTTTGGATTGATTTTTTCTTTAAAAGAACATTTAAAACAAGCTTTAAAAGCATGCAAAAAAATACACAATAAAAAGCAAATTTTAATATGTGCAAAAAATGAAAAATTATTAAAATTATTTTGGGATTTAACGAGCATTTAAAGACTTAATGTTAAAATATTTATCTCCCTAATATTTGAAATTTGCAAAGTATAAAAACTTTGCAAATTTGTTTAAGATTGAGTTATTTTGACGATATAACTTTATCTTGACTTGAAAGGAATGTTATGCAAATTTCTAGTTATAATTCTCAAAATTTTTCTATGGATATTAAAACAAAAAATGGCAATCATCTTTCTTTTTCCATGTATGACAAAAAAGAAGCAAAATTAGACAAAGATGGTAACTCGGCTTCTTTAAGTCTTAGAAATCAATTTGGTTTTTCATTCTCATATAATGGAACCAAACTTTCACAAGAAGAAATTGAAGAAATAAAAGAAGCAGTAGCTAAAGTACAACCACAAATAGATGAATTTATGAAAAACTCAAGAGTAGGAACCTTAAAACCAAAAGAGCTTATCACCACTGCAATGAAAATCGGCAATGCCTTACCTGAACCAAAAAATGAAGAACATAAAAAAGCTACTTTACATGAATTATTTAACACCATGGATAAGAGTTTAAACAAAGAAATAAATAAAACAGACCTTGAAGATATTAAAAAGCAAATTTTCCAAGATAGTGCTAAATTATTAGAAGAAATTTGGGAACAATACAACAAGCAAAAAGAAGAAAAAAAAGAAGATAACAAAGAATTTGGATTTTATGCTTAAAAAGGAAATGCAATGGAAGTAAAAGATATTTTAAAAAGCATGCTAGAACTCCAGCAAAAATTAAACGATGATACCAATGGCATAGGTTGGGAAAATGGTTATACTAAAGAGGGTAAATTAATTAGTTTTAGAAGATGCATTTATATGGAGTGTGCTGAGCTTATTGATTCTTTTGCTTGGAAACACTGGAAAAGCATATACACTCCTGCAAACTGGGACAATGTACGCATTGAAATAGTGGATATATGGCATTTTATTTTAAGTTTGATTTTAGAAGAATATAAAGAAAAACAAATCAATGATAAAAATTTTATCGCGGAAGAAGTTTCTTCTGTAACTTTTTTTGATGATTTTTGTAAAGAAACTTCCAATCCAAATGAAGCAGATATTTATGGAATTTTAAATGATATTGAACTTATTATCCATAAGTGCAGTGGTTTTGATTATGATTTAGGTGAGCTTTTGAGTGTGTATTTTGTTTTAGCTAGAAAATGTGGTTTAAATTTCTATGAACTTTATAAAATCTATATTGGAAAAAATATTTTAAATCAATTCAGACAAGAAAATGGCTACAAAGAAGGTACTTATAAAAAAACATGGAATGGCACAGAAGATAACGAAGTTTTAAATCGAATTTTAAAAGAAACACTAGATTATAAAGAAATTTATCGAAAACTTCAAGAAAATTACAATCAAATTAAATGAGTATATTATATCTAAGCTTGCAAGATTTTCTTAGCAAGCCATTTTTAAAATTTTCTCTTTTGCCTTTCTTAATCAGTATAATTATTTTTGCTTTTCTTATATATTATAGTTATGATATATTTTTTTCTTATATAGAAGATGTAGTTAGCGGATCTTTTATGGCTTGGTTTTTTAGTTTTTCCATAGTGCAATTTTCACTTGCATTTTTGAGTGCCATAGGTGGGTTTTTTATAGTGGTATTTGCCTCAGTGTTTTTTACCATGCTGATAATTTCTTTTTTAACTCCTTATATTGTTAAAAAGATTAATCAAAAATATTACAACTATCCCATACAAAAAGAAGTAAATTCTTTAGAAGTTTTACTTAAAACATTCAAAATTATACTCATTTCATGTGTGTTATTTGTGATAGCTACTTTCTTGTTAATTATACCTTTTATTAGTATTGTGATTTATTATGGAGTATTTTATTATTTATTTCACAAACTTTTATTATTAGACGTATTAAGCAATGTTTTAGATAAAAACAACTTTGATGATTTTTATAAAGACTCATCACCTTTATACTTTAAAATCATCACTCTAATCTTTTTTGCTTTATCAAGTATTCCTTTGCTTGGTTTATTTTTGCAAGTATTTTATGTGATTTTTCTAACTCACTTAAGTTATCAAAAAATTTTAAAACTTAAAGCTAGTAATAATGGATGAAAGAATTAAAAATTTCATCCTTTCTCAAAAACTTTTAAATTTAAGTATGCTTGATGAGGATGGTGGAGTATATTGTGCAAGCTGTTATTATGCCTTTGATAGTCAAAATTTAGCTTTAATCTTTGCTAGTGAAGAACGCACTAAACACGTTCAGCTTGCTCACAAAGCACCCAAAGTAGCAGTTAATATAGCATTAGATACAGATATTATTAATCTCATTAAAGGGGTGCAAATTAAAGCTCTTTTTCAAAAAGCTACCAAAGAACAAGAAAAAATATATTATGAAAAATTTCCCTTTGCAAAACTTGCAAAAGCTTGTGTTTTTGCTCTAAATATACAATGGGCAAAATACACTGATAACAAAATTCTACTCTCCAAAAAATTAGAATTTTTTATTTAAAATAATATTAAAAATATAATATTTTTTAATTAAAATAAATATTTTTTATAATTATTTAAATGTTTTTTGAATAAAATCTTATAAATTATTATAATCACAAAGCTAAAAATTAGCTTTCCAAGGAGAAAATATGCTCTCTTCAGCAAAAAAATATCTACTAGGTAATTTTTCTAATAAAATAGCCTTTTTGGTTTGTATCTTTGTTGTAGTTTTACTATGCGTTTTAGGTATTTTTAACTATGTTAAGTCTAAATCCAATAGCCATACACTACTAGTTCAGTTTCAACAAAAAGTTGCCTTTGATGTGAGTAAAAGATTTGATTTATATGCAAGCGACAGACGCAATGTGATTAATTCCTTAACAAAATACATTAAAGAAAATAAAAACAATCTAACACCAGAACAATACACTAGTTTACTAAAATCCATAGGAGATTCTTTAGGTTTTGACTTAACTTATGTAGGCTTTGAAGATGGTAAAATATACAGATCCAATGGAAACAACCAAACTCCAGAAAGTGGATATGATCCTAGAGCTAGAGGTTGGTACAAAGAGGCTAAAGAAAAAAAAGAGTTAATTGTTACAGAACCTTATATATCATCTAGTATGAAAAAACCTACAATTTCTTATGCTAGTCCTATTATAGAAAATGGAAAAGTTATAGGAGTAGTGGCTGCTGATTATGATTTGAAAAAATTCTCAGAGGAAGTTTTAGCCATAGGTAAAACACCTTATTCACATGCAGCGGTTTTGGCTCATGATGGAACTTATCTTTTTCACACTGATTCATCTAGAATTTTAACATCGACTGAAATTAGCAAAGATATTATTTCAAGTTATTTTAAAACACCTGAAGGTTTAAATAAAACTCTTTCTAAAGACATTTTCAAAGTTCAAACTAAAGAAGAAGGAATTAAAGCTTTAATTTGTAATGGTAGTATTAATCCAAAATATACTATTTGTAGTATAGCTGATTATGACTTTTATAGTGACACAGCTAAACAAACACTAATAGAACAAATTATTATTTCATTAATTGCTATTTTCATAACTTTAGTATTTATTAGAATGATTATTTCTTATAATCTTAAACCTATTGCAATTATTTCATCAGGATTACATAATTTCTTTAACTATCTAAATCATAAAGATGTCCATTCTCATCCTATCAAACTTAAAACACAAGATGAATTTGGAAAAATGGCTGATGAAATCAATGAAAATATTGAAATTATTAAAGAGGCGTTAAGCAAAGATGCAAAAGCTATTGAAGAATCTGTAAGTGTTGCTAGAAAAATAGAAACAGGTGAGCTTGATTTGCACATTAGCTCTCACGCCAACAACCCTCAAATTCAAGAACTCATAGAAGTTTTAAACAAAATGCTTACCACCTTACAAGCAAAAATAGGTCGTGATTTAAACGAAATTCAAGCCGTGTTTGATAGTTATAAACATTTAGATTTTACAGCAGCTATCAACACACCAAAAGGCGATGTAGAAAAAGCAATCAATGCACTAGGAAATGAAATTAAGAATATGCTCTCACAATCACTTAATCAAGGTGAATTACTAAATCAAAAAGCTGAAGCACTCAAACAAAGCATGCAAGAGCTTACCAATGATGCTACCCATCAAACATCATCATTGCAAGAAAGTGCAAGGGCTTTAGAGCAAATGAACTCAGCAATGAGTGAAATTTCCATTAAAGCACAAGATGTGGTAAAACAAAGCAATGACATCAAAAGCGTAACCACAGTAATTTCAGATATAGCTGAGCAAATTAATCTCCTTGCATTAAATGCTGCTATTGAAGCTGCACGTGCAGGTGAGCACGGTAGAGGCTTTGCTGTTGTTGCGGAGGAAGTTAGAAACCTAGCAGAAAGAACTCAAAAGTCTTTAGGTGAGATTGAAGCTAATACTAATATCTTAGCTCAATCCATTAGCGATATGGGAGATTCTATCAAAGAGGAAGCAAATGATATTAGTCAAATCAACGAATCGGTTGCTACTATAGAAAAACTTACACAGCAAAATTCTCAAACAGCTATACGAACTAATGCTATTGCCAATGAAGTAGATTCCTTAGCACAAGATATATTAAGCGAAACTAAAAAAAGAAAATTCTAAAACACAAAAGATGCCTTTTAGGCATCTTTTTTATTAAGAAAAAGAAGGTCTAATTTGCTCTAGCCAAGCATCAATTCTACTTTCTGTTAAATCTTCATGATTGTCATTGTCCAATGCTAATCCTACAAATTTATCACCTTCTACAGCATCACTTGCTTCAAAAGTATAACCACCTGTAGAAACAGCACCAACTAAATTTGCGCCTGCTGTTTTTAAAGCTTGAGCAAGTTTACCCATAGCACTACAATAAGTATCTGAATAACTTTCACTATCTCCCATACCAAAAACTGCAACAGTTTTGCCACTAAGATTTAAAGCAGAAAAATCAAAACCATCCCAATCATCTTGAAAATCACCACTTCCCCAAGTAGAAGTACCACAAATTAATTTATCATAAGAATTTATTTTTTCTGCATTAATATCTGCAATATTTAATACATCAGAAATTCCTAATTTTTGAGCAATCATATTTGCTGCACTTTCAGTATTACCCATAGAGCTACCATAAATTACTGCTATTGACATTTAACATCTCCTTAAAATTTGATTATTAATAGTATAGGGGACTAATTTTAGCAAAGTTTTGTTATTTTCACATAAATTATGTCTTATTTCTTTGTGTTGAGTGAAATTTTTATTTCTTGGATACACAATATAAAACCTTTCAAAAGAATTATCTTTTATAAATTGCAAGGCAAGCTCTATATCTTTATCATTATCTTTATAAAATAAAGGCATAACCGCTATTTTTTCATTGATGATAATAATATTTTTACAAATCTTTACTTTGGATTTAGTATTGCTTTTACAAATTTTATCATACACAAAAGCTTCAAAAGCCACTTGCAAAGGCAAAGTAAAACTAGATGATAAAAACACATTTTGTATTAATTTAGCTAAAGCATATTTTGGTATATTTGATTCAAGCTGTATTTTATTTAAATTTCCTTCTTTATATGCTTTGATGATTTTATGAGAATATGGACAAAATTGCTTTACTTTACTAAATCTCAAAGTTCTTTCTGTACTCATATTTTGAATTTTTAACTCAAAAATATTTCTTAAACAACTAGCTTGTTTTGCATAGATATAAGGTATTTTTAATTCGTTTTCAACCAAAGAATTATATAAATTTAAAAAAATATAATGAATACTTTTTCGCTCTAAATCTCTAAATATTTTAGGTATAAAATCCTCTTTTTCATTAAATCCAAACATATTAATCCTTTTTTGAACACTCATATGTTTGATCAAGACCAAAAACCTTACAGTATTCACAATACACACAACTCACACTGCGTTTAGCACAAACTAAAGGTATATTGCGTTTTTTTGCCTCTGTTTTGATTTTTTTCATAGTATTATGGTTTAAAAAACTAGTAAGCATAACTATACATTCAGTATTTTGAGGAATGGGTTTTCTATTTACCCTATTTTCATTTCTAGCATCCCAATGCTCTATATTTTTTGCACCTAGGTTTGTTAAAACTGCCTTAATTGGAGTTATTTCATCTGCTCCGATAACCAAAACTGACATTGAGCTTTCCTTTTTATAAAAATGATAATTGTTATTATAATTTATAAAAGATAAATTTTAACTGATACTCAATATCATTTTTAATTATATATTATGGGTTTGTTCAAAGATATCTGTATGTAAAATTTCTTCTAAGACTACCGTAGCATACGAGCCTTTTTGTAAGAAAAATTCCAAAGTAAAATGAGCTTTTTCTTCATCATAATGACTTTTGCAATCTTGCAAATAAGACCACATAAAGCGTCTTGAACCTTGTATCTTATCTTTAAACTCATATGCAAAAGAAAAAATCTCATCTTCTAATTTTTTAGCTAAACCTTCGTTTGCTTCATAAGCTTTAGAACCTATTAAAAGACCCATTGCGCTAATATCTTTTTGATTAAATCTTTCTACTTCACTTGATAAATCTTCACATATAAAACATTTACCAAAAGGGTAATGTCCTAAAACTTCGCCCTTTAAAAGCTTAAAAAACTGCTTTTGATTTTTTAAACTTTTGATTTCATCTTTTTCTAAATCATAAATTTGTTTTATTTCTTTTTCACTAAAATCATTGATAAAATGTGATAATTCTACTCTTTTGCTCAAATATCTATTAAAAAGCTCACTTTGAAAAGCAGAAATTAAAAATTCTTGCATTTTTTTATTTTTGATTTTTTTACCTTTTAAAATTTCTAGTCCTTGTGAAAAATTATCTTGAAATTTACCAAAACGCTGATATCCAAAATAATTAGCAAAACCTTGTTCTTGGATATTTTTGAAAGCTTGTTCTATTTTTAAAGCATCTACTTTTGAAACTTTTTTTAATCTTATAAAAAATGAATTTCCTTTCAAATGCCCTATTCTAAGTTTATTATCATGATAAAAACTTTCTAAAATTTTCATCTTATCATGTTTAAAATTTTTTAAACCTTCTTCAAATTTTTTAGGCATAGAAATATATTGAAAAGTTAAACCTTGTTTATCTTTTAAACCACTATAACCAAAATCTTTCATTTTAACACCACTTTGCTCACTTAAAATTCTCAAAGCTTCACTAGTGCTAAGATCCTTTTTTTGTATATGCAAAATTAAATGTTCACCTTTACCACTAAATTCATACAAAGGCTTTTCTCTTACTACAAAATCATTGCTATTTTTCGAAAAATACACATTTATCGGGCTATGTTTTAAAGCATATAGGGGTTTAAAAATGATGTTCTCTTCCATAAAATTTATACCTTCCTGTTGTTGTTTTTGCAAAAATATTTAGTTTAACTCTATGCTTTTTAGCTATATTTTGTATAAATGCTTTATGTTTTTTATCAAAAGCAAATAAAATTTCATATTCTTCTGCACTATTTAAGCTAAATTTATCTAATTTTTTAAGGAATTTTATACTAAGTTGGTTTTGAAATAACATTCTTGATAAGTCTTTATTCAAACCATCTGAAATATCCATACTCACTCTAACTTTTTTTGCTATATCGTAAAAAAATTTCTGCCTTAAATTTGGTTTTATAAAACGATGTTTAGAATGTAATTTTCCACCGCGAAATAGTATATTTAAACCTTTTAAACTCTCACCTAATTTCCCACTAAAAGCAAACAAATCTCCTTTTTTTAAACCTTTTCTAAAAATAGCCCTTTTATTTACTTTAGAAATAATAGTTACACTAATATTGATTTTCTTATCTGCTATGGTATCTCCGCCTATAATTTGCACCCCAAATTCTTTTGCACTATCTAGCAAACCTTTTTGCAAAGCTTTAACTTGTTTCATATCTAAACATTTTGGTAAAGAAAGCCCCAAAAGAGCGTATTTTGGTGTAGCATTCATAGCAATTGTATCAGAAATATTAACAAGCATAGCCTTTGCACCAATTTGCTCTAAACTCATCCAAGAGCGTTTAAAATGCACATCTTCACAAAATAAATCTTTAGAATAACAATATCCATCGATGATTGCCCCATCATCTCCATTGATAGGATTAGCAAAGGCATTGATAATAAATTTTTCTTTATCCATGTGAGTATTTTATACAAAAAGCTTTTAATTTTATATAATAATCAAATTTTTATAAGTTTAAAATGTATATAATGAAAAATAATACCAAGGATAAAATATGCAAATAACTTTAAGAATTTTTCGTTTTGATAAAGATAGTGATTATTTAGCTTATTATAAACCTTATGTTTATGATAGTAAAAATTTTAAAAGTGTTTATGATATTTTAGTGCAAGTGAAAAAAGATGATATATATTTTGACTTTGAAGAAAATCCAGAAAGTTGCATTAAAATCAACCAAGTTGCTATTAGACAAAGAAGAGATTTAAATAATATCATTGAAAAATTTGGAAAAGAACTCATCATAGAACCACTCGATACTAAAAGAGCTATTAAAGATTTAATCATGGATAAAGGCGATTTTTTAGAAAAATTAGAACTTTTTAAAGGACTTATTGATATACACGATGTAGAACTTTACAAACAATATGATTTTTTATATTATACAAGTGAAGCTAGAGAATTTTTACCTGAATATCTAGGTGATAGCTTTTTTATATTTGCTTATAAGATGTTACTTAAATATCCAGAAAAAGCACCGCAATTTTTAAAATTAGTCGCAGACGAAGAAAAAGGGATTTATTATCACACTAAATTTAAAAATTTTATTTCATCCAATGAACTTGATTATGAATCTTATATTAAAGAATTAAAAGTTATGCTTGTAAAATCAGGTCTTGCAAGAAATATATTTTAAGGAATAAAAATGTATAAAATTTATACTAACAGCAACAATGATTTATTCTGCCATTTTGATATTATCAAAAATATTTTAGATAAAATTAATGTTGAAAATGCTCTTTATGAAAAACCTTTAGGAAAAAATTATTTTATTATTGATTATGATCCTAAAGACATTTTAGATGAATATTCAAGAATGATGGGTGAGGATAATATCTTAGCTTGCGAATACAGCTCTTATGAGATTATGAGTAAAATTGAAAAAATTCAATATGCCCCAAAAGTTTTTTTAGATTACCTTAAACAAGAGCATATTAAGTATTTTTTTAATCAATTTAATATAGGCATATACCAAGGATTTTCGAATGCAAGTTGTTCTTTAGAGCTTGCTAAAATACTTAAAGCAAATATAATAGATTTTGAAAGAAAATACAAAAGTTGCGGTTATAGTTTTTTAAATTTAAACGCTGAGTTAGCTTATAAAAATGCAGCCGCTATTATGTTAGATGCTTATGATAGCGGTTGTGATTTTTTAGTAGTTGAAGATTTTTACTCTTTTTATATGTTTGATAAATGCTCCAAAGAACTACAAACTATTTCAAATAGGAATTTTGAAGATTTTTATATTTTAAGTTTTGCAGAACTTGCAAATTTAGCTCTAGGTATAGTACCATATACTTTGAAAAAACATAAATTAAAAGTGAGTTTAATCAATGAAAATCGCTCTTGAATGTAAAGATTTAATTTTAGAAAAAACTTTGGAAATTGCTTTAAAAGATTTTTTGGTTTTAAAAAAAGATTGTGATTTTTTGGTGTGCGATGAAAAAATCAACATGCAAAAACCACAATTTATCATTAATAAAAAATCAAACTTTTTATCTCATCCTTTTAATATAGAGGAATTAATTAATGCTTTAAATGATTTTAATACAAGTTTACAAAATATTGCCTATAAAATAGCTATGCGTGAGAAAAAAATCATGAATCAAAAATGTGAAGCCATTTTAGAGCAATTGCGTCAAGAAAGTCATGAAAAAATCGATGCAATATTTAATCTTTACAAAACAGAGTTAAAAAACCTCATCAAAGAAGAAAACAATAATGTATAAAACACAAGAATATCAAAGCGTAAAAGATTTTTTGAAAAATTACAAAGAAGGTAAAAAAACAAACTCAAAAAAACAAACTCAAAAAATTTACACCACCATAGAAAGTGGAATTTATAAGGGTAAAAAAATTTTACTTCCTGGCCTAGATACCACAAGAAGCACTAAAAGCATAGTAAAATCATGTGTTTTTAATGTTTTGCGTTTTTCTTTACAAGATAAGGTTTTTATAGAGGCCTTTGGAGGAAGCGCTTTGATGGCATTAGAAGCAAGAAGTAATGGTTGTTTAAAAAGTTATGCCATAGAAAAAGATAAAAAGGCTTATGAAATAGCTTTAAAAAACGCTTCTAGTGTTGATCAAAATACTCTTTGTTTTAATGATGATACTTTTAAAAAAACTCCTCAAATTATTCAAAATTCCAAAGAAGATATTATTTTATATCTTGATCCGCCTTTTGATATTAGAGAAGGTTTTTTTGATATTTATGAAAAAACTTTAAAATTGATAGAAAATATACAAAATTCAAATGTAAAAATCATTATTATAGAACATCACAGCACTTTTAAAACTCCAATTAAAATACAAAATTATGAAAAAACTAAAGAAAAAAAATTTGGCTCAACTACTCTAAGCTTTTACTCCTTTATATAAATTTGGAACTTTTTTTGCTTTAATTTATGAAAATAGCATAGATTAAAGGAAGAATCGATGAGAATATTATTTTTAAGCTTAACGCTAAGTCTAAGTGTTTTTGCAGCTACTATCAAAGAACTTACTAATGTGGTAGGTGTTAGAGATAACCAACTTATAGGATATGGTTTGGTTGTTGGCTTAAATGGAAGCGGAGATGGTACAAGTAGCGAATTTACTCTACAATCTATTTCAAATATGCTTCAAGGTATGAATGTAAAAATTAGCCCGGGCGATATAAAATCAAAAAACACAGCAGCAGTAATGGTAACAGCAAAACTTCCTGCTTTTGCAAGAAGTGGGGATAAGCTTGATGTAAGTGTAGCTTCTTTAGGCGATGCAAAATCTTTACAAGGTGGAACCTTACTTATGACAGCTCTAAAAGGTGTTGATGGAGAAATTTATGCAGTAGCCCAAGGTTCTTTGGCAATAGGCGGACTTAGTCCAAGACCTGGTGCAGCAGGAACACACTCAACCTCAGCAAATGTTATCAATGGTGCGGTAGTAGAAAGAGAAATTCCACAAAATTTTAGCCAAAGTGAAGATTTAGTTTTAAGCTTAAAAGAAGCGGACTTTAAAACAGCTAACAATATAGAAAGAGTTTTAAATACTATTTTTGATACAGATATAGCAAAGGCTTTAGATTCTAGAACTATAAAATTAACAAAACCTGAAGAATTTTCTCATGTTGAATTTATGGCAAGAGTATTAGAACAAGATATAGCTTATACTCCAGAAAGTAAAGTAATCATCGATGAAAGAACAGGAACTATAGTAGCAGGTGTAAATATAGAAGTTGAACCTATATTAATCACTCATAAAGATATTACTATAAAAATTGATCCAAACAATACCGTAGCTTTAGGACAAAATGAAATCGATATGAAAGATGGTGGTATTTTAGATCCCGTATCTAATACTTTAAAAATCACAAACAATAAAACAACAGTGGCAAACATAGCTAGAATGCTAAATAAACTTGGAGCAGCACCAAATGATATCATAGCTATTATGCAAAATCTAAAAAGAGCCGGTGCAATTAGTGCTGAATTAGAGGTGATATGATGAGAGTTGATAATTATTTAGCGAGCAAAAATTATAGCAGTGAGCTTTATGAAAGTATTACTAAACACAACAATAGCTACAAGGCTGCTAAAAACTATGCAGATAGTGCTTTTAAAAACGATTTAACTCATATACAAGCATTAAACGATGAAGATAAAGCTTTAAAAGAACAAACCGATGCTTTTGAAGCTTTTTTAATCAAAAGCGTTTTGGATATTTCTTTAAAACAAGAAAATTCTTTATTTGGAAAAGACGCAAGTGATGAAATTTATTCATCTATGTATAATGATACTATGAGTAAAGCATTAAGCGGGGGGTTAGGTTTTTCAAAATTATTATTTGATTATTTAAAAGAAAGGGGTTAAGTTATTTTTTTAAGTGTCGATATAGTTCTTAGAGTTTTTCAATAGAACTGGAGGCTTAAAATGATAAACCCTATACATCAAAGTTATGTAGCTCAAGTTGCTACTAATGATTTAAATAAAACAGAAAACAAAGAAAACAACAAGGCAAAAGAAACTCAAAAAACAGAGGAAAGTAAAGCATCTTTGATTGCTTCACAAATAAAAAATGGCGCGTATAAAATAGACTTACAAGCCACTTCTAAAGCAATAGCAGATTCTTTATTATAATTTTTATCCTTTTTTGGGTTAGTGCCTAAGAAAGGATAAAAAATGGTTAAACAACACTTAGACGAAACAAATTCTATTTTAGAAAAACTCATCAATCTTACTTTAGAAGATATAACCCAAATTCAAGCTGCTAATCACCAACATGTAAGCAAAAGCGTAGAGGAAAAAACTAAACTTGTAAATGACTTTCAAATTGCTAAAAAAAATCTTGATAAGGCTTTAATAGAACTTAGCAATCAAGGAAATAATAAAGGCTTAGATGAGCTTTTAGACGATGAAGATAAAGAAAAACTTGCACTTTTAAAGCAAAATTTAAACACCTTACATCAAAAAAATAAAGAATACGCTAAATTAGCTCTTATTATTAAAAATTTTTACGACAATCTTTTAAATACAATGTTTGAACAAAATGGAACAAATAATGCTTATGGAGATCAAAAAACAATTCCAGATTCATTATTTAAGATCAATGTTTAAAGGTTAAGTCATGGGAATTTTTGATAGCTTATATACAGGAGTTAGCGGTATTAGAGCTGCTGAACTTCAAATTAACACAACAGGTAATAATATCTCTAATGCAAATGCGGTGTTTTATACTAGACAAAGAGCTGTGCAAAGTTCGGGCATGTCTCTTGATAGAGGTGGCTTACACCTAGGAACAGGTACGCAAATTGATACTATTAAAAGATTACATGATGAGCATTCTTATTATGAGTTAAAAAACGCTACCACCCAGCAAAACTATACAAATTACTTAGGACAAATTTTACAAGAAGCAAGCCAAAGATTTCCTGATATGCAAGGAACTGGTATTTTACAAGATTATAAAAACTACTATGATGCGTGGAATAACTTTGCTTCTAATCCAAGTGATGGAGCAAGTAAAATAGATCTTGTTAATAGCGCAAATACATTAACTCAAAACATACAAAAAACCTTACAAGATCTTAATAAAATGCAACAAACTGTCAATGAGCAAATCAAACAAACTGTAGATGAAATTAACAACATTGGTCAAGAAATTGCAAATATTAACAAACAACTTGAAAATGAAGAAGTTTTACCTACCGATAATGCAAATCAATTAAGAGATAAAAGAGATGAGCTTGAACTTAGACTTTCAAAATTAGTCAATGCAGTAGCTTGGAAAGGAACAAGCTCTCAAGATAGCACTTTAGAATCTACCATGACTGATTCTGGAAGATACTATGATTTAAGCATTCAAGGCTTTAGTATAGTCAATGGCTCTAGCTTTCACCCTTTAAAACTAGACAATAACAACCCTAATGGTTTTTATCAAATTTATTATGAAGTAAATGATGAAAACCGCTATGATTTAACAAGCAAAATTTCAGGCGGACAGCTTGGAGCTCAACTTGATCTTAGAGGTAGAAATTATGATGGTAATCATGATACTTATAGCGATGGAAAATTACAAGAGTATAAAGATATGCTCAATACCTTTACAAAAACACTTATAACTCAAACTAATAATGTCTATGCTCAAGCAGCTACAGATAGAGTCAATTCAGATGATTTAAAAGGTTTAAAACCTGATACTTCTTTAATGAGTTATGACAAAAATATTCAAGCAGGAAGCTTTGACATTACAATTTATGATGAAAAAGGTAATGCAGTAGCCACAAGAACTATAAAAATTGATGTTAATACTACTATAGAAGATGTCGTCAAACAAATCAATGCAGATATAGATGATAACAAAGATGGTGTTGGTGGTAATGATTTAAATGATTATTTTCAAGCTTTTTATCATTATGATGGACAAAGTGATAGTGGAAATTTCCAAATCAATGGCTTAAAAAAAGGTTATAAAATAGCTTTTAAAGACAATGGCACAAATTTCCCAGGTGCTTTAAATGTATCTTCATTTTTTAATGGTCAAGATGCAAGCAATATCAATGTAAATTCAAGCATTAGAAATGACCCAAATAGCCTAAAAGCAAGCTCAAATGGAGTTGACGGGAATAATGATGTAGCAAATGCTATGTTACAACTTCAAAATCAAAAAGTAAATTTTTATAATAAAGATGGTACAGTAGATACTATGACTTTAGATGGATATTATAGAAAATTTACAGGTCAAATTGCTTCAGATGCTGAAAGTAATAGCTTTGCACATGCAACTAATATGACAGTATTTAATACAGCTTATGCAGAATATCAATCAAAAAGTGGTGTAAATACTAATGAAGAATTAGCAGCACTCATACAATATCAAGCAAGTTATGGCGCTGCAGCTAAAATCGTAACCACCGTTGATCAAATGCTTGAAACCTTGCTTGGTTTAAAATCTTAATGCAAATTAAAGCTCTTTTAGATGAAGCAATTTTAAACAAAAACACTCAAAAAGAGCTTTTTTCTCATCCTGATCCTTTGCAAATTGCAAGTGTTTATAAAGATGAAAATATAGCCTTGCTTTGTGCTTTATTTGCTTATGGAAATGCTAAAAATATTGTAAGTTTTTTAAATAAACTTGATTTTTCCTTGCTTGAAAGAAATGATGAAGTTATTAAAAAAGAATGTAAAAATCTAAAATACCGCTTTCAAAACTCTCAAGATATAGCTCAAATTTTCATCACACTCAAACGCTTAAAAAATGAAGATAGCATAGAAAATATTTTTACCAAGGCTTATCAAAAAGATCAAGATATCACACATGCAATAAAAACTTTCATAGAAACAATTTATAAACTTAATCCTTATAAAAGTTATGGTTATGAGTTTTTCTTTTCGAAAGAATTTCGCATTCCAAAAAGTCCTTTAAAAAGATACAATATGTATCTTAGGTGGATGGTGAGAAAAGATGAGTTAGATTTAGGTTTGTTTAAAAATATAGACAAAAAAGACTTACTCATACCCCTAGATACCCACACTCATAAAGTTTCATTAAAACTTAAGCTTTTAAAGCGTAAGATTTATGATTTTAAAAGTGTTTTAGAACTTACGCAAAGTCTTAAAAAATTCGATCCTATTGATCCTATAAAATATGATTTTGCTCTTTATAGAATCGGACAAAACAAGGAAAGCTTATGGAGCTTGAATTAACTTATTATGTGATTTTATTTTTTGTTGCAGCTTTTGCAGGTTGTGTTGATGCGATTGTAGGTGGTGGTGGACTTATTACCATACCTGCTTTATTTGCTTGTGGAATTCCTCCTCATTTAGCCCTAGCTACTAATAAACTCCAAAGCACTTTTGGCTCACTCACCGCAGTTTTAGCTTATAGAAAATCTATGCATATAGAGAAGATAGCTTTAGGAATTGTATTTACTGCTATTGGTGCAGCCATTGGAACTTATGCGGTTTTATTAATAGATCAAAATGCTGTCAAAATCATTGTATTAATTTGTCTTATTTTGATCTTTTTATATACTATTTTCAAACCTGATTTAGGCCATGTACATAATAAAGCTAAAATGAGCACCACAAGTTTTCAAATCACTTTTGGTTTATTACTTGGCTTTTACGATGGCTTTTTAGGACCTGGAACAGGGTCTTTTTGGATTTTTACTTGCGTGATATTTCTTGGTTTTAGTATGAAAAATGCAAGCATTAATACCAAAATATTAAATTTCACTAGCAATATAGTAGCCTTAGGAGTATTTTTATACTCTTATGAGGTACTTTGGAAAGTTGGTATTTTAATGGGTATAGGCCAAATTTTAGGGGCTTTTATAGGCTCAAAACTAGTCTTAAAAACACAAGGAACTTTTATCAAAAAACTCTTTTTAACTATGGTTGCTTTAACTATAGCTAAGGTTGCTTATGATTATCTTGCTTAAATTCCTTGACTAATTTGCCACATAGGTAAAAACACACCCAAGGCTAAAACTAAAATCAAACTCGCCATAAAAATTGTCATTAAAGGTTCTAAAATAACCAAAAGTCTTTGGGTGTAATTTTCTTTTTTATATTCATAAAATAAAGCAAGCTCATAAGTACTTTCATCTAACCTAGCGCTTTTTAAAGCTAAATTTAACATTCTTATCACAAAAGGATCAAAAAGCTTTATTTCGAAAAAAGCTTGAGCTAAATCAAGTCCTGATTCAAATGAAGTCTTTACAATAAGCATTTTATTTTTAAAGAATTGATTTTCTATACCTTCACAAGCAAGCTCAAAAGCTCTTTTTATATCCACCCCTGCTTTTAATAAATACGAAAAAATCAAGAAAAAACAAAATTTATCTTGATAAAATATTATTTTTCCAAAAACAGGAAAATGAAAAAGAATTTTATGAAAAAACAAAGATTTTCTAAAAGAATATAAAAGTATTATAAAAATTCCTGCGCTCAATAAAATAAATACATAAAAATGTTTAAAAAAATCTCCTACAATAAAAAGAATTTGAGTAATTTTTGGCAAATCTAATTCAAACTGCAAAAATAAAGTTTTAAATTCAGGCAAAACCAAAATCATCAGCACAAAAAAAGCTAAAATAATACATATAAAAACGAAAAGCGGATAAGTTATAGCCTTTTTAAACTGCTTAAAACTATGAAGGTTTTTTTCTTTTAATTCAATGATAATCTCAAAAGCCTTATATAAATCCTCCTTACCATCACAAATTTTTAAAATAGCGCATTCTCTAGAATTTAAAATATCTCTAAAAACTTCATTATAAGAACTTCCATTTTTGAGTTTATTATAAATTACACTAAATATCTTGGTTATACACATATCATGATTTGATCTTGCAAACTCTAAAATAGCCTCTTGCAAGCTTAATCCCGCTTTTAAAACCATATATAAATCTTTAAGGATAAAAATAAGCTCTTCTTCTTTAATTTTATGTTTTATTACTCCAAAATACTCTTCAACACTAATAATATTTTCAAATGATTTTTGCGCAAGATTTCTAGCTTCATATAAATTTTTAGCTTTAATTATACATTGTTTTTGTTCTTGATTTAAAATGTAAAAAATTATAAATTTTTTCAAAAACTAATCTTTCTTAACTCATCTATACTTGTTAAACCAAGCTTAACTTTTTCCAAAGCATCCATGCCTAAAGTTAAAAAACCTTTTTTTAAAGCATAAGTTAAAATATTTTCATAATTTGCATTATTTTCTATCATACTTTTTAAATTGCGATCTAAAAATAAAAACTCAGCCACCATTAAACGCCCTTTATATCCACTATACATACACTTAGAGCAACCTTTTGCTTTATAAAGTTTTCCTTCAAAAACTTGATTTTGAAAATGAAATTTTTCATCACTAGCTTCTTTACATTCGCATAGCTTTCTTACCAAGCGTTGGGCTATGATCAAATTAAACGCATAAGCTATTAAATATTCTTTTGCACCCATGTGCTTCATTCTAAAAATAGCTTCTATAGCACCATTAGTATGCAAGGTACTCAAAACTAAATGTCCACTTAAAGAAGCTTTTAAAACTATATCCAAACTCTCATCATCTCTAATTTCACCTACCATAATCACATCAGGATCTTGCCTTAAAACCGCTCTTAAAGCTTTATGAAAATCAAAGCCGGTTTTAGAATTTAACAAAATTTGCTGAGCATGTTTAAGTTTGTATTCTATAGGATCTTCCAGAGTAATAATTTTTTTATTTTGATCAATCTCGCTTAAAATAGCATGCATAAAAGTGCTTTTACCACTTCCTGTTGGTCCACAAAATAAAATCAAACCATAGGGTGCATTCATATATGTTTTTAACGAATTTAAATTTTCTTCTTTAATAAAAAGTCTATCAAGTTTTAAAACATGCTCATCTTGTTTCAAAATCCTAAGCACTGCACTTTGTCCAAACAACAAAGGCATGATTGAAACTCTAAAATCATATTTTTGCTCTAAAATAATCTTAGAAAAACTCCCATCTTGAGCTTGTCTTTGCTCAGCTACATTAAGCAAGGCAATGATTTTTATATGCATTAATAAAGCCTGATAAGAACCTGCATCAAGACTATGGATATATTTTAATTCTCCATCTATTCTAAATCTTATCAAAACTTCATTTTCCAAAGGCTCCAAATGAATATCACTTGCTCTTAAAAAACAAGCATAAGTTAAAATTAAATTCAAAAACTGCTCTAATAAAAACTCATCTTTATTTTCATCACTTGTCAAATTAAGCTCTAATTTATCAAGATAGTTTTGAAAACAAATTAAAAATTTAATTCTTTCTAACAAGAATTTAAATTGTGTAAAGTCACAAAGAAAAATTTTAATCATCTTTAGGCGGTATAAATTTTGTATTTTTTCTAAAATACTCTCATCTAAAGGTTTAGAAGAAGCTATATGAATATTTTCATCATCTTCATAAAAACAAAAAATATTATATTGCTCTATTAAAGAAAAAGGTAAAACATGAAGATACTTTTCTATTTTGAGAGTTTGATCTAAATCTAAAATTTCTAATTTATACTCTAAAGCCAATTCTTGTAAAGTAAATTTATCTAAAGTTTTTATTACTTTTGTGTCATTCAAAATAATTTCCTAAAAGTTTTTCATACTCTTCTTTAGCTCTTAAAGCATCTTCATGTTTTCCAAGTTTTAATTTAGCATTAATAAAAACCAGCCATGCTTCTTTTTCTAACAACTCAAATTCATTTGCCTCAACAGCCCAAAAGATAGCCTTTTGATAATCTTTGATTTGATAGAAATACTTAGCTAAATTTAAAGCATTTTCATAACTTGGGTGATTAATAAATTTTTCATAGAATACATTTTGCTCAAAACTTTCATTTTGAATATTTATTGCATTTAAAAAAGACAAACAAATTAAAAAATTAAAACATATCATCTTCATGTTCAAAACCTAATTCTTTTAAACTTAATACTTTTTTATCAGCTCTTATTAGACTTGGCTTGATAATAAAAACTATTTCGCTAATATCTTCTAAATTTTGCTTTCCTTGAAATAATACTCCAAAAAGCGGTATTTTAGATAAAGCACTTACTTCATTATGATTACTAATCGTATTTTTACTAATCAATCCACCTAAAATTAAAGTTTGTCCATCATCAACTTCAACTACAGTAGAAAGCTTTTTTTGTATGGTATCTGGTGCTATATTTCTTGGTTTATTTTGCCTATAATTATCAACACTATATTTAAAATCACTCAAACTAGGATTAATTCTAAGCATAATTTTGTGATCATCTGAAATTTCAGGCAAAATATTTAGTAAAATTCCTACAAAAATAGAATAATTATTATAAGTTTCACTAATGATCGTACCATTTTCAGTACCCTTAGAACTTTCTTTTACTTGATAATTAATCGTATCGCCTATGGATATAATAGCTTGTTGATTATTAAGTGCCATGAGCTTGGGATTTGAAAGCACAGTGGTTTTGCCGTTTTCTTGTAATAAATTTAAAATAGCCTTAGTTTCAACATTGGCTTTAAGATTGATATTTCTAACACCACCTTTATTGATTATAAAATCATTATCATCACCATTAAGTTTAAAAGCAAGCTCTTGCCAATTAATCCCGCTTGAATGACTTTTATTTAAATGTACCGCAACTATACTTACATCAATTAAAACTTGCTTTTTAAGTCTTTTATTTAAATCTTTTAAATATTTTTCAACCCTTGCAAGCTCATACAAAGTAGCATTTAAAGTAATAATCCCTGCATTAGTATTAATAATAGGCTTAGTTGTATTTTCATCCAATAAAGCTTGTATTTCTTCTGAAATTTTTTCCCAAAAATCAAATTTATCTGTGCTAATAACTAGATTATCTGCTTCTTTAGTACTATCATAATCGCCTTGTTTAGGTCTTGAATCCACTGAAGCTTTAGTAATACTTTGTCCTTCTCTAATAGAGCTTATATAATGCACTTTAAAAGTTTTAACTTGTCTTCCATAAATTTTTAAAATATTTTTTTCATACTCATAAGCAAGATTATTTTCCTTTAATAAAAGTTTAAAAATTTCTCTTAAAGACATTTTTCTTATGTGTAAATAATTTTGAGTATGATTTAACTTTTCTCTAGCTAATAAATCTTTTATTATAATGCTAAAACCACATTCTCTACCAAGTTCATTTAAAATTTCAATCAAAGAAGTTTTATTTTCTACGCTTATATCAAAAAAGCGTTGATGACACTGTGAAGCAAAAACATTTGTAAAAGTTAAAATACTAATAAATAAAAATATTATTTTTTTCATACAATTTTAAAACCATGATTTTTTCTTCCTTTATCAATATAACTTGAGAATTTTTTATCTCAACAATTTTAAAACCTTCAATATCATCATTTAAAGCATACCATTTATCATTAATCTTAACTTTATTAGAAACAATAGCTTGCAAAGAAAAATCAGATTTTATATTTATAGTTTTTTGAAAAAAAGGATCTTGAATCAAAGAAAAATCAACATTATTACAGCTTTGATTCAAAAATGGATACTTAGCGCCAAAAGCACTAAGCACCCATAAACTCACAAGTAAAAATCGAAGCAAATTTTAGTTTTCATTACTAAAATCAGCACTTGCTAGACGTTTAAGTTGTCTATAACGGCGTTGTGCTTCTGCTTTATTTTTTTCAAACAATTCTTTTGCTTGCTCAGGATTTGATTTTTTAAGTGAACTATAACGCACTTCATTCATTAAAAAGCTTTCATACAAATCCCAATCAGGCTCTTTAGAAGAAATTGTTAAAGGATTTTTACCTTCAGCTTCTAAACGCGGATCATAAATATAAGTTGGCCAATATCCACATTTTGTAGCAAGTTCTGCTTGATTTCCTGAATTTCCAAGTCCGCCTTTAATACCATGAGCTATACAAGGAGAATAAGCGATAATCAAAGAAGGCCCATCATAAGCTTCTGCTGCTATTATTGCTTTTAACAATTGCGCATAATTTGCATTAGAATTTACTTGAGCTACAAAAATATAACCATAAGTCATAGCAATTTGACCTAGATCTTTTTTCTGTACTGGCTTACCTGCTGCAGCAAACTGCGCTACTGAACCTGTTCTTGAAGATTTTGAACTTTGACCACCTGTATTAGAGTAAACTTCAGTATCAAGCACTAAAATGTTAACATTTTCACCACTTGCTAAAACATGATCAAGCCCACCATAACCTATATCATAAGCCCAACCATCACCACCAAAAATCCAATGTGATTTTTTACTCAAATAGCTTTTAAGCTCCAAAATATCATTTACAGTTTTAATCTGTTTATTTTCTTCTAATAATGGAACTAATTTATCTCTTAGTTCTAAAGAAGCTTTAGAATCTTCTTTATTTGCAATCCATTCTTTATATAATGCAGAAAGTGCATTAGGAACTTCTTGCATACTTTCACTCATGATTTGCTCTATTTTATGTCTTGTTGTTTCAGTTGCTATTTTCATACCAAGACCAAATTCAGCATTATCTTCAAATAAAGAATTACCCCAAGCAGGCCCATGACCATTTTTATTACTTTTTCTATATGGAGTTGAAGGAGCTGAACCACCATAAATAGAACTACAACCCGTTGCATTAGCAATAATCATTCTTTCACCAAATAATCTAGTAATTAAAGTGATATAAGGAGTTTCCCCGCACCCTGGACATGCACCATGGAACTCAAATAAAGGTTGTGCAAATTGAATACCTTTTGCATTTTCTCTATTTAAGATATTATCTTTGTAGCTTACTTTTTTGAATAAATAATCTGCATTTTCTTGCTCACCATGATCAAGCTCTTCGCCTAGTGGCACCATTACTAAAGATTTTTCTTTAGTAGGACACTCATGCACACAAAGCTCACAACCTGTACAATCAAGTGGTGAAACTTGAATTTTGAAATTTAATTTTTGCTCTTTTACACCTTTTGCATTTAAGCTATGTTCTTTTACACCTACTGGAGCTTTTTCTAATTCTTTTTCATCTATTAAAAATGGTCTAATAACTGCATGTGGACATACTGAAGCACATTGATTACACTGAATACAATTAGTTTCTATCCATCTTGGCACCATAACACCAACGCCTCTTTTTTCATACTCAGTAGTACCATGCTCAAAACTACCATCTTCATAGCCCAAAAATGCCGAAACTGGTAAATCATCACCCTTAGCCGCATTCATAGGTTTTGCGATTTTTTCAACAAACTCAGTGCCTTTATAAGCTATAGTTTCTTCTTTTGCTTCATCGGCTAAATTTACCCAAGAAGGATCAATATCAACTTTTACAAGTCCATCTGCACCTACATCAATAGCTTTGTAATTCATCTCAACTATAGCATCGCCTTTTTTCCCATATGATTTATAAGCTAATTCTTTCATATATTTTTGCGCATCTTCAAAAGGAATGATATTAGCAAGCTTGAAAAATGCTGATTGCATGATTGTATTTGTTCTACTACCTAGTCCTATTTCCCTAGCAAGTTTTGTAGCATTAATGATATAAAAATTAATTTCTTTTTGTGCCAAAACTCTTTTTACTGCATTTGGAATTTTTTTAATAGTCTCTTGCGCACTCCAAATACTATTTAAAAGGAAAGTTCCACCTTTTCTAATACCTGCTAAAACATCATAAATTTCTAAATAAGCAGCAACTGAACACGCTACAAAATGCGGCGTAGAAACTAAGTAAGTTGAAGTGATAGGTTTTTTAGAAAATCTTAAATGGCTTCTTGTATAACCACCTGATTTTTTAGAATCATAAGCAAAATAAGCTTGCGCATAAAAGTCTGTTTTATCCCCTATGATTTTAATAGAGTTTTTATTTGCTCCTACAGTACCATCAGCACCAAGTCCATAGAATAAGCACTCTATAGTACTTTCATCGCCTAAAGAAATTTTTTCTCCCACAGGCAATGAAGTAAAGGTTACATCATCATTAATTCCTATAGTAAAACCATCTTTTGGATTTGCTTGATTTAGATTTTCAAAAACTGCTATTAACTGAGCAGGATCAACATCTTTTGAAGAAAGCCCGTATCTACCACCAACGATTAAAGGTGCTTTTTCTTTTCCATAATATGCACTTTTTAAATCCAAATAAAGTGGCTCACCTAAACTTCCTGGCTCTTTAGTTCTATCTAAAACAGCTATTTTTTCAACACTTTGAGGCATTACATCAAATAAATATTTTAAACTAAACGGTCTATATAAATGAACTTTTAAAACCCCTACTTTTTCGCCTTTACTGTTTAGATGATCTACAACTTCTTTTAAAGCTTCGGTTACTGAACCCATTGCTACTACAATGCGTGTTGCATTTTTATCCCCATAATACACAAAAGGCTTGTATTCCCTTCCTGTGATTTTTGAAATTTCTTGCATATATTCATTAACAATATCAGGAATAGCTTCATAGTATTTATTTGCCAACTCTCTTGTTTGAAAATAAATATCATCATTTTGAGCCGTGCCTCTTGTTTTTGGATTTTCTGGATTTAGACAGGAATTTCTGAATTCTAACAAAGCCTCACGGTCAAGCAAACGATCAAAATGCGCATAATCCATTACTTCGATTTTTTGAATTTCATGGCTTGTTCTAAAACCATCAAAAAAATGCATAAAAGGCACTCTACCTTTAATAGCTGCTAGATGCGCAACACCTGCTAAATCCATACTTTCTTGCACAGAGTGTGAGCAAAGCATAGCAAAGCCTGTTTGTCTTGCAGCATAAACATCTTGATGATCTCCAAAAATAGATAATGCTTGAGAAGCTAAAGCCCTAGCTGCCACATGGATAACCCCAGGTAAAAGCTGACCTGCGATTTTATACATATTTGGTATTTTTAATAAAAGCCCTTGAGATGCTGTATAAGTAGTAGTTAAAGCACCTGCTTGTAAAGAACCATGAACTGTCCCTGCTGCTCCTGCTTCACTTTGCATTTCTACGACTTTAACCGGTACTCCAAAAAGATTTTTTTTACCCTGAGAAGCCCATATGTCAGTATAATCTGCCATAGGAGAGCTTGGGGTAATAGGATAAATTCCAGCAACCTCTGTGAATGCATAGGCAGCATAAGCTGCCGCTTCGTTACCATCCATCGTTTTCATTATTTTACTCATTTAATTATCCTTATAATTAAAATAATTACTTAAAATCAATAGCTACTTTATCTTTAATTGTCTTAAACAATGATAAAAAATTTTTATATTTAGGTATATAAAGCTTGAATGTGAAGTTATCGGATATTTTTTATATGTTTTATAGCCTCATAGGTGTTTTCAAAAAGTGGAATTTTAAATTTAGCTAAGCTTTCTCTGCTTTCATAACCACTACTTACTGCTATGGGTTTAATACCTGCATTACAAGCTGCTTGAATATCTAAATGAGTATCTCCGATCATAAATGCATTTTCTTTGCTTTTAGATAATTTTTCTAAAGCTAATAAAATAGGTTCAGCATTTGGTTTTGGGTAAGTTACATCATCTCTACCTATGATAACTTTAAAGTATTTTCCTATACCCAAATGATCAAGCAAAGGTTTGGAAAATTTAGAGCTTTTAGTTGTTACAACGGCTAAATCAGCAAATAAACTAGCCTCGCATACACTTTCTTTTGCCAAAGAAAGCAAAGAAGTTTGTTCTATATAGATTTTTTGATATACACTTCTATAAGCATTAATATACTCACTTGTTTTTTCTTTTGGCACTCCAAGTTTTTCAAAAGCTACATCTAAAGGAAAGCCTATTAAAGCTTTAATGGCTTCATGATCTCTTAAAGGCTCACCAAAAGCTTTAAAAGCAGCATCAAAACCATCTAAAATGGCACTTGTAGAGTCTATCAAAGTGCCATCTAAGTCAAGTAAAATCGTCTTTTTCAACAAAGCTTATTCTTTAATGAAAAATTTTGCTTCCACACGTCTATTTTGCGCACGGCCTTCTTTAGTATCATTGCTTGCTTTTGGCTTATCAAAACCATAGCCTTTAGTTGCAATTTTTTCTTTAGTGACACCTGTTTTTTCAAGTTCTTTTGCAACTGCCTTAGCACGCTCTAATGATAATTTTTGATTATAAGCTTTAGGGCCTATGTTATCTGTATGACCTTCTAAAATAGTATAATATTGAGAATTTTCCTCTAAAACCTTACCTACTTCTTGAATTTTTTGCGCAAACTCAGGATTTATATCAGTCTGATCAAATCCAAAATGCCCTTCGAGCGCTATTGTTTTTTCACAACCTATATGATCAAGCAAAGCACCTTTTCTTGGTTCTGGACATGAATTATCAATTTGTATTGTTTGTGTTTTTTCTTCGATTTGTTTAGTTGTGGTTTGAGGAGTTTTTGGAGCTTTATTGCCAAAATAAAAACTCAAACCAACACTAGAAATCAAATTATGCTCACCATTATTGAATTTAATTTGATCTCTTGCTTCAAGTCTTAAAGCCAAATCTTCTCCAAGTGCAAATTTAAAACCCGCACCATATTGAGCAAACATACCACTTTTATTTTCATAAGCTCCATGGCTTAAATACTCATAACCTGTTCCTAACAAACCATATAAATATACATGATTAGCTAAATCAATTCCTTTAATGGCATTCACATAAAACCTTGAAACACTAGTATCTGTGTGTGTATTATCGTTTGGATTATTGTATTTTGCATTATCATAATATTCTAAACCAAGCTCAGCTTGATCTATCCATAAATCATCATAATGATAACCAAATCTTAAACCCACTCCGCCATAATTTTTAAGATCTAAATTTCCTTCTGGTGTTGTATAGTTAAAGGTTGGAGTGATTTCTATTTTACTAGTATCAAAAGCAAATAAAGCACTAGCTAAACTAACTAAGCTTATAATTTTTTTCATAAACTATCCTTAAAAATTAAAATAAATGGGATATATTATATAAAAAGAATATTAAAATAAAATAAGCCCCTTTGGGTAAGGGGCTTAAATTTACTACAAAAAGGAGGTTTCCCTGATCGGACTTTGAAATTATAAAAGTTTATTCTAAACAAAAAATCCTTTGATTTTAAACAAAATAAAAATATATAAAAAAATGTGATTTTAAAAAATAAAAGAGAGAGTGGATCCAAAAAATGGATCCAAAAAATTAACGTTTAGAGAATTGTGGGCTTCTTCTTGCTTTTCTGCGACCGTATTTTTTACGTTCAACAGTTCTACTATCTCTAGTAAGAAGTCCTTTTGGTTTTAATAATGCTCTAAAATCTGCATCCATAGCAGCTAAAGCTCTTGAAATACCATGTCTTAAAGCTTCAGCTTGAGCGCTGTAGCCACCGCCTAAAGTTGTTGCTTTAATGTCCATAGAAGTTTCTTGTTTAGTTACTAATAAAGGCTGAACTACTTTTAATTTTATAGCTTCATGTCCGCCAAGCCAAGTGTTTAAATCCATACCATTAACGATGATTTTACCACTACCAGCTTTTACCCAAACTTTAGCTACAGCGGTTTTTCTTTTACCTGTTGCGTATGTTGTTGCCATGATTATTTTCCTTTATTAGCAATTTGAGCAGTATGAGGATGTTCGCTACCTGCATAAATTTTTAATTTTTTAAGCATAGCTCTACCTAGGTTTGTTTTAGGTAGCATACCACGAACTGCTAATTTATATAATTTAACTGGATTTTTTTCTAATAAATCACCAAATTTTTCACTTTTTACGCTTCCAAAATACCCTGAATGTCTGTGGTATAGTTTATCTTCTGCTTTATTTGCACCTGTGAAAACTGCTTTAGAAGCATTGATAATGATTACATAATCTCCACAATCAACATTTGGAGTATAGCAAGGTTTATTTTTACCTCTTAAAATAGTCGCTACTTCTGTTAAAAGACGACCAAAACGCTTTCCTTCAGCGTCTAAAACGATCCATTCGCGTTTTACTTCGTTTGGCTTTGTTATCTTTGTCATCATCTTACCTTTGCCAAAAATTTTTTTAAAAATGAGATTATAATTATTTTAGCTTAATTAATACTTAATTTAAGAATATTTAAAGCTTTTGTTGTCCTAAAATCCAAAAATACATATCCATAATTTTCATATCCGGATAGTATATATCTTCATTGAATTTTAATTTTATTTTTGGAAATTCAAAGTTACTTTTACATCTATCTATCAAGTCTACAATTCCTTTATAGCTATTTTCACCATAACTTATCGATATCTCATTGCTATTTTTACTATTGTATTGTCTTAAACCATTTGTAAAAAATCTATCGTAAGCAGGAGTACAGCCAAAAATTCCTAACAAAATTTTTGTGATCAGTGTATTGCTAATTTTGTTTTTATTATTTTTATCTTCTTTATTATTTTTATAGGGTGATAATTTTCTTTCTATAATTTCATTTGCTTTGATTATTTGACTCCAATCATGCTTATCCCATAAATCAATAACCAACAACTCTTCTAACATTGTTTTATATATTTTATAATCATGGCGCAATAAAAAAGAAGAACCCCTATACATACCCCAACTAGCTAAATAAAAAGATAACATCAAAGAAGCATAATCATAATCTATATCTTTCCTATAGATATAAAAATATTCATAGCAATGCTCCCAAGATAAATATCGATGATTATCTGTTTCTTTTGTTTGATTATGAAAAGATAAAACATTATTATAAAATTGTTTTTCATCTATACTACGCATATATTACCTCCACTTTATTTTTTAAAATATACACCAAAAAAGCCTTAGTGGAAGTCTTGGCTAAGATTTTTTCTATGGCTTCTTTGTAAAGTAAAACTTGCTTCTTATGCTCGCTTAAATTTAAGCCTGTTTTATAGTCTATAATGATAGCTTCATTATCATCAAATGCAAGCATATCAAGTTGTTTTTGTTCGCCTTTATAAGTGATGATTTGCTCTTTTAGTAGCTTTTTACCCACTAAAAGCGCGTTAAAGCTCTCATCTTTTAAAAGCATAGTAAGTCTTTTAAAAAGCTCATTAAAAGCTTCATCATCTAAGTAAAAACGATATTTTTTATACACCATTTGCTTGCAAAATTCAAAATTACTTTTAGTGTTAAAATCAAAATATTGCAAAAACTCATGCAAAGCCAAGCCAAAATGTATTTGCGTGCTTGAAAGATGACTTTTTGCTTTAACTTCTTGCAAATTTACCTTTTGAAATTCTTCGAAGTTTTCTATTTGTTCTAAATTTTCTAAAGGCTCTTTTGTTTTTGAAAGCTGTTCTTCTATAATGCCTATTTGCTTTTCCTCGTAGTCTTGAAAATAACTCTTAAAGGTTTTAAAACTCTCATCGTTTTTTATGATAAAAAGAGAATTTTTAGCTCTAGTAAGCGCTACATATAGACAATTTATCTCATCTTCTGCTTGAAGTTTTTCTCTTTTAGCCAAAAAGGTATTGTAATTTTCATCTTCAAGATATTTTCTAGCACTATGCCTGTATTTTACTTCCCAACCTTGCTCTAAATCATACTCAAACATTAAAGTTTCATTATCCGGAGCTTTTTTACTAAGTCTATCAAGTACGATTAAATTTTCAAATTCAAGCCCCTTAGACTTATGCACGGTCATAATACTTACTCCATCATCTTGAGCTTGTAAAGACTTCAACTCGCATGGAGCAAATAAAAAATCAAAAAAATTATCAAAAGTACTTGCATACTCTAAATATGTGATGAGATTAACATCACTTAAGTCAAGTTTTAAAACATGTACTAAGTATTTTAAAATCTCACCTACACTGCGGTTTAAATCAAGCGTTATAAACTCAAGCTCTTTTTCTAAAATACTACTTGCAAAGTACAAACTAAACTCATCTTTAAGTACACAAGCCTTTGCATACTCAAAAAGCACTCTTACGCTAATACAATCCATCAAAGCTACATTGCTTTGCGTATAAGCTTTAATGTCATTTTCTTCAAGAAATTCTTTCATTAAAGTAGCATCTTTATTAATCCACACCAAAATGCAAATTTCACTAAGCTTTATACCTTTTTCTAAAAGCTTTTGGATGATTTTTAAAACTTCTTTACCACTTGCTTCATGCAAAGAACTTTTTGGCGGGATATGATTTTGTAAAACTTCCACATATCCACCATCTTTAACGCTTTTTTGCAAAGTAAAGCTAGGATTTAAAAAGCTATCAAAAAATTTATCTTTAAAGACTTCATTTACATAATCAACAATAATCTTTTTACTGCGATAATTAGTATCTAAATGCTCTAATTTAATTTGTGGAAAATCTTTTAAAAGCTTATCAAAAAGCTCTTTTTTACCCCCTCTAAAACCATATATGCTTTGCTTTTTATCCCCCACATAAAAAAAGCTTCTGTTTTTTTTCACTCCCTCGCCTGAAACAAGCTCAGCAATGATGGGTTTTAAAATTTGATACTGCAAAACATTAGTATCTTGAAATTCATCAATTAATAAATGCGAAATATAACCATCAAGTCTAAAATAAATCAAATCTTTATTAGTCTCATCACTAATTAACTCATGAGTTTTTAAAGCTATATCTGAAAAAGTCAATGCATTTTGCTTGGTATTATTTTCATTTTTTGCTTCTTTAAAATGCTTCAAAAGCTTTGCAAGCATACTAATGCGATAATTTTCCATTTGAGTAAAATACTCTTTTGCGCTTTGTAAAAACTCTGCTCTTTTTTGTAAAAATTCACTATCGATGACTTTTACAAAATACTTTTTATCTAAATCACAAATAATAGGTTTAGTAAAGAAATCTTCTGTGTTTTCAAATTCAAAATTTTTTTGATAGTTTTTATCTGTGCTTAAATTTCTTGCATAAGTTATAAACTCACTTAAGCTTTTTTCTAAAAAAGTTTTATTTGGAAAATGTGCATTTTGTATAGATTTTATCTCACAAGATCTTTCATACAAACTTTCAAGATTTTGCAAAAAATCACTTTTACTTTTTGTTTGGACAATGTAATAAGCTAAAGCTCTTAATTCTTCTTCGTCTAATTTAGAAATGAAATTTTTATAACTATCTTGACTTTCTATAATGTCAAAATCACTCATAAGACCTAAATTTAAAGCAAAAGAACGAATGATTTGTGAAAAAAAGCTGTCAAAAGTGTAGATATTAAGCTTAGATCTTAAAAATTCCTCTTTATATTTTTCTCTTAAAGCTATAAGCTCATCTTTGCTTTTACCTAGCATTTTCATAAGCTCATTACACTCTGCTTTATTCTCTCCATTTTCAAGCACATCAAATTCTAAAAAGGTTTTAAAAACTCTTTCTTTCATTTCGCTTGTAGCTTTATTAGTAAAAGTAAGGGCTAAAATTTCATTAATCTTAGCTCCCATTAAAACCAAAGCTATAAAACGCACACTTAATGCAAAAGTTTTCCCACTTCCTGCACTAGCTTCTAAAGCTAAAAAAGGCTCAAAATGATAACTCAAAGTTTAAACTCCTTTTTATAAAGCATGGTATAAGGGCTGTAAGTATTGTCGTTTTTTTGATTAAAAAATTCTTTTTCCAAAGGTTCTTTAGCAAGTTCATTAAGTAAATCTTTCAGTTCTTGTACGCTCTTACTTTTAGCATTTTCATGTATGATTTTGATATTTTTTAGATCATAAAAACAAGCTTTTGTATTTAATAAGGTATTTTGATTTTCTAATAAAAACTTATAAAAAGCAAGTTGATAAGACTTTTCATCTGCTTTGCCACTTTTATAATCTATAATCAATCTTTCATTGCCATTATTATCTACTCTATCTAAAAAGCCTATGGCATGAATTTTCACTCCATTTTCTGTGATAAATTCTTTTCTTGGTGGATTAAATTCACATTTTTCCACCACATAACCTTGCTTAAAATGCTCATTTTCAAGTGTTTGAAATTCTTTAAATATAGTTTGTATTAAAGCTAAATTTAGCGCATCAACTCGGTATTGTTTAATGCTTTTTACTACTTGCATAAAAACTTCATAATCAAAATGATTTTTAGATTTTTGTGTATAATAAAGTTCTAAAGCCTTATGAATAAAACTCCCCAACTCATTTGCTCTAAGTGTATCATCTAAAGTCTTTGGCTCTTTTAATCTTAAAACATACTTATAATAATAATCCAAACCATAATACACAAGAAGATGAAATCTTGAAAAAGAAAGATCGCTTTGAAAATAATCATGTTTTGCTTTAATACTTACAATAGGTTCAAGATTAAAAGCACATGGATAAGTTTGAAAATACTTCACATAAGCATTATTGCTATAAGTTTTATCTTCATAAAGTGGAAGTTCAAGTTCATTTAAAAATCTTGATTTGATTTTTTCTTCATTTTCCACATAAGAAATTCCAACTAATTTTGCCTTGGCTATTAAAGTATAATAATAATGTCTTTGTAAATTTTCTCTTTGAGCATGAGTGATAAGTCCTGCTTTTTTGCGAATTTCATTGTTTAAAAATAATTCACTTGAAACTCTTTTTGGGATAAACTCATCATTAAAATCAACTATAATTACCCCATCATATCTAAGCCCCCTACTTTCTAAAAGCCCCATTACAGTAACTTCACCACCACCAACACTACTTAATTTTATACCATCAATTTGCATAAAAAATAATTCTAAAATTTGCACAAAGCTTAACTTGTGTGTTTTTACAAGCTCTTTGATAAAAATAAGCTCTTGATATATATAATTTTTTAATTCCTCTTCACTATCTTCTAGCAAATTAAAAATAAAATTCTCAAAAAAATCATAAGAAATATTTTCATCAAAAAGCTTTTTAAACTCTATAAAATCAACGTTAGAAGAAAAAAAGTGTAAATTGCACAAATGTTTGTTTAAATTACACCTTTCATAAAATTCTTCATTTTCTTCATACTCAAACTCATCATCTTTAGCACTTTCATATAAAGTCTTTAATCTATGATAAAAAAGTGTGTTTTTAATACTCTCTCCGCTTGCATAGTTTAAAACATTGTTTTTATCATAAAGTCTTAAAATATCTACAAAATTCTCATCAGGAGTAATCACTACAATATCTTTTGCACTTATACCAGATTTTAAAAAAGAATTAATTTTTTCAAAAACAAAAGCAGCTTGTAAAGATCTTAAATGAAAACTTTTATAACAAATTTTACTTTCTTTAAAAAAGCACTTTTCTTTTAAAATTGTTTTTTGATTTACATCAAACAAATAAGCATGATTTTCCTTAAGATAAAGTCCTTGTAAAAAGCTAAGAGTATTTAAAAAATCTTTATTAAATTTAGTGCAATTAAACTGCACTTTAAGAGGAAGTATTTCCTTAACTTTTAACAAAAGCTCTACTTCAAAGGCATTTAAAAAACCTTGAAAATCAAAAATAATCTCATCATAATTTTTTAAAAAATCGCTATTAATTTCATAATCTAGTGGCAAAGAAATATCATCATATAAATTTTGCTCTTTTAATAAAGTAAGATAATTTTTAAAAAGTTCTTCTAAAATTTGCAAATGCTCTTCATACTGAGCATAAGCATCATGAAATTTTAATGAGTTGATATCTTTTTTTTCTAAACTAAGCTCTTTAAAAAAACTAAATAAATAAGCATTGTTTTTTAAGAAAGCAAAAAAATTACTCGATATTTTTAAACTTTGCTCTAAATTTTTAGTTTGCTCGCAAGCCTTTTTCATCAAAAGCAAACATTCATAATGAGTTGCTTGAAAATGTGGAGAAAAAACTAATTTTTGCATAAATTCGGCTATACTCATAGCCGGTTCTACTAAACTATCAATCTGTAGTTTTTTCTCATAATACTTTCTTAAAGCTCTTAGTGAGCTAAAAACAAAAAGCTTCATTATTTAGTTTGTAAAAAGAATTTAAAAAATCCTACACTATTTTCATCTTGAGTGATTTTTAAAAGTATTTGCCAAACACCTTTTTCTTTGATATTAAAATCAAATACCAAATCACTTCCTTCTAATTTAGCTTGTAAATTCTCATCATTTACATTTGTATGTGGGCGTGAAAGTAAAGTTTGGATTTGAAGCTTACTTAAGTCATAATCTTTTAAATTTTCAATAGCAATTCTAAGCTCATTTTGCCCTTCATTGATATAATAAACTTGATTTTTCTTATGCATAAAGCTTTCTTTATCTTTAATGCTTAGCTTAAAATTTTCATCAAAAGTCTTTTGTCTGTTTTGAATTTCATTATAATTTAACTCTACATTTTGATAAGAATCAAAATAAAAATTATCTTCATACACAGGGGCTTTGCTTGCAATAAAAATCGTAGCAATACAAGCTACAACAATAAGCCCTAAAGAAATCAAAATGCCATAAGGCCAAAATGTTTTTTGATTTTGCATTTATCTTCTCCTTTTGATTTTTCTTTGAACTAGCATTAAAATTGCGACACATAAAAAGCCATAAATTAAAATTCTCATAATATTTAAAGTATCACGATTTGAATTTCCATAAAAAGGTTTTATATTAAAATGATTTGCCACTTGATCGGCAATATCTGCATAACCATTTAAAATAGCAGCATTGTAAATGTCTTTTTGTTTAGGATTTGCAAGTATAGGTAAAATCGTTCCTTTTTCAGGATAAGGACTTAAGACACCTTCTTTATCAAAATACTTCATAGCATCATCACTTGCAAGTATATCTACCTTATGTGAAGCTTTAGAAAATACAAGCAAAATATATGGCTTACTCAAATTGGCTTCATAATTTTTTAAACTTTCAAAATCTTTTTTATCACTTAATGCTAAAGCGATATTTACTCCAGTTAACTCACGAATTTGTTTAGAACTTGAAGTGATATTTTGCTCTATTGCAGTGTTTAAGATGTTATCATTTAACAATATTTCAGCATGTAAGAAATTAGCAAAACAAATAAAAATGGCGGTTAAAAAACCGCCTTTAAATGTATTTTTCATCCTATAAAAAGATGATTTACAGTTAAAACTGACCAAGCAGTAATTCCTGCTGCTATAACTAAGCCAGCTATGATTAAGTATTCAAGAACTTTTGCCATGATCATTCCTTTATGATGATATGTTCTTCTCTTTTAGAGTCAAACATTTTAATTTGCTCTGCATTTTCTAATTTATAAGGTTTTTGCATTACATCTTGTTGTGCTTTTAAACCCCAAATAGTAAGTCCAGCTAAAATTGATAACAATAAAACAGTTGCTATTAACATTCCACTAACACCTGAAAGTGAAAATACACATCTATTTGAATTTTCCATTATTCACCCCTTGAAAGAGAAATTGTATATTCGCCAACTGCTTCTTTTTGAAGCTCGTTTAATAAACCATTATTAAAATGAGGCATTACACCTATACTACCTGCTTTACCACGATTTAAAACTTCTACCACAAATTCAGCACTACCATATTTTGTTAAATCTGGAGCTACTAACTGACCATCAATAGTTCCTTTTCCATCTTCACCATGACATACTGCACAAGTTACAAAAAGTTCTTTTCCTTTTGCTACAAGCTGAGGATTTTCAGTTTTTTTAATCACTGAAATTTCAGAAGCAACATAAGCTGCAATTGCAGGGATATCAGCTTCATCTATGCCATTGTCTGCTGCACTTAACATTTCACCCATAGGATAATTCATACCCTTAGAACCTTTAGTAATTACTTCTATAAGTCCTTCTTCTGAACCCCAAATGTTAAGATTTTGTGCTTTTCCATTGATACCATCACCAGTAATTCCATGACAAGAAGAACATTGAACCAAGAAAATATTTTTACCCATTTCTTGTTTATCTTGTGCACTTAAATTTGCAAATTTCTGCGCAAATTTTTCATTATGTGCTTGTACTTCTTTATTATACTCACCAATTTGAGAATAGCTATTTAAAGGATATCCCCAAAGAAAATACCATATACACCATACTATAGCTAAGAAAAATACAACAGCCCAACCAAGTGGTATAGGATTTTTAAACTCACCTATACCATCCCAACTATGCTCGCTTAGCTCACCTTGGCTTTTTTCTTCTTTCATACTTTTAAATAATTTTCCTACCACAACAAGTGTAATCAAGATGATAAGAATTGCTCCAATAAAAGATAATAAATTAACATTATCTTGTAAGTTCAACCATTGCATTAAGCACTCCTTTTATTTTGCTCTAAAACACGATCGCTGATTTCATCATGCAATGCTAAATCAGCATATTTTTCATAGTTTCTTCTACCTGTTTTTTCAGATCTATATAAATGAAACCAATAAGAATACAAAACTACCACTAAAAACACTACAAGAGCAAAAAAACCATAAGCTTGTAGCTCTCTTATTAGTTCTAAATCCATAGTTTTTCCTATTTTAAGCTATTAAGATACGCGATTAAAGCTACAATCTCTCTAATTTCGCCTCTAGCAAACGCATCTTTAACATCTTGATTTTTCATTTGATCTACTATAGCTTGAGCTTCTGCTTTAACTTCTGCTTGAGCCTCTTCCCAAGTACCAAGTTTTGTACCATTTTCAACATCATAAGGCACATTGAAAACTTTTTTTACAGTTAGCGCTTCTGCATAAGCTGTTTCTATGTTTGCATTATTGCTAAACATATGTTTATAAGCTGGCATAATAGAACCAGGAACGACTGAAACTGGATCCCACATATGATTTTCATGCCAATCTGTAGTTCTAAAATTACCTATACGCAATAAATCAGGTCCGGTTCTTTTTGAACCCCATAAAAATGGTCTATCATAAGCATATTCACCACTAACTGAATACATACCATAACGATCTGTTTCTGATTTAAAAGGACGAATAAGTTGTGAATGACACGCATTACAACTTTCTTTAATATAAGCATGGCGTCCTGCAAGTTGTAAAACCGTATAAGGCTTTTTACCTTCAATTGGTCTTGCATTTTGAGCAAAATCAGGTAAAACCTCTACAATACCTGCATACGCAATTACAATAAATACCGCTACAGCAAAAAAGAATGGATTTTTTTCTAACCAACTAAACATATTTTTCCTCCTTATGCTGCCATAGGTGAAGCACTTTTTGGTTCTTTATCAAGTACTCTACCCACTGCGATTGATTTGTAAATATTATAAACAAACATGAAAAATCCTACTAAGTATAACAAGCCACCCACAGCTCTAATCCAATAGTAAGGAATAATAGCTTCAACAGTATCGATGAAAGTATAAAGTAAGTTACCATACTCATCTGTAGCTCTCCACATCATACCTTGAGTAATACCTGCTATCCACATAGAACTAAAGTACAATACTATACCTGTGGTTTGAATCCAAAATTGAGCTTCCATTAATGATTTGCTATATAACTCTCTTTTAAACATTCTAGGTACCATGTGATAAAGTGCAGCCATGGTCATAAAGCCAACCCAACCTAAAGTACCATCATGAACATGTCCTGGAATCCAATCTGTAAAGTGCGCTAATGCATTAACTGATTTAATAGAAAGAATAGGACCTTCCAAAGTTGAGAACATGTAGAAAGTTGAAGCTAAAATCATAAATTTGATTAATGGGCTTTCTCTTAATTGACTCCACTCACCTTTCATAGTAAGTAAGATATTAATTGCTGAACCCCAAGAAGGTAAAATAAGCACAATTGAAAAAACTGAACCCATAGTTTGCATCCAATCAGGTACGGTAGAATAAATCAAGTGGTGTCCACCTGCCCATAGATAAACAAACATTAAGCCCCAAAATGCAAATAAAGACAATTTATAAGAGAAAATTGGTTGACCGCTTTCTTTTGGCAAGAAATAATAAATTTGAGCAATAATACCAACAGTGAATACAAATGCAACAGCATTGTGTCCATACCACCATTGAACTAACGCATCATTTGTTCCTGCATACATAGAAACACTATGCCACCAATCGCCCATTCCACTTACAAAGTATGTTGGTACAGCCATATTATTAAATAGATAAAGCATTGCTATACCTAAAAAAGTAGCTATATAATACCAAAGTGAAACGTATAAAGTTTTTTCACGGCGAATTCCAATAAGTCCAAAAATGCTTACACCCCATAAAACCCAAACTAAAACTACCAATATATCAAGTGGCCATTCAAGCTCTGCGTATTCTTTTGAAGTACTAACACCTGCAAACAAAGTAATAACAGCTATAATCATAGTAATCATATAAAGCCAAAAATGTAATTTACCAACAAACATTAAAAAGCTTGATTCTGCCATACTAACTTTTAGCACGCGTTGACCAATATAATACCAAGTAGCCCAAATTCCTGAGAGCATAAAACCAAAAATTACACCTGAAGTGTGCAATGGTCTAAGTCTTGAAAAAGTACCATACTCACCGGCTAAATAGTTTAAATCCGGATAAGCCATTTGAAAGGCAATAAGCGTTCCAATAGCCATACCAATAACACCAAACAATAAGGTAGCAAACATAAAATATTTAGCAACCGTATAGTCATAGTTTAATGCATTTCCTGGGTGCATTTCCTCTCCTTAATTTTTTTTCTGCAAATATGCAATCTTTATATTATATGATATTTAATATCTTTTTTAGCTTAAATTATGTCTAATTATTTATTATTTATTAATAAATAATAATGTTATCGCGTGAGCATAAAACCAGTATAAGAAAAATACATACCGTAAAAAAAGATTAAAATATAAGAAATCAAACTAGCTATTTTTTGAAATTTTTCATTTAGTGTTTTAGAAAAATAAGCAAAAAATATCAAAGCAGGTAAGGTTGAAAGTCCAAAAATAAGCATAATTAATGCCGCTAAATAGACATTTTGCATACTCATACCAAAGGCTATATAAAAATACACCAATCCACAAGGCACAAAACCATTTAAAAATCCCAAAAAAAGAGTACTTTTTAAAGACTTGTTTTGAATTAATCTTGAAATATTTTTTTTAATGACACAATCAAAAATTAAAGAGCTTTCAAAAAAAGCTAAAAATTTTCCTTTAAAAATTAAAGCAAAAGCTAAAACTACCATAAAAATCCCGATAGCAAAAAGCATTATACCTTTTGCAAATTCACTAAAATAAAATAAATTTCCAAAAAATCCAAAAAACACGCCTAAACAAACATAAGCAAAAATTCTAGATAAATGATAAGAAAAGATTAAAAGAGAAAAAGGAAGTTTTATTTGCTTTGAAAGCTGAGTATAAGCTAAAACAAAACCTCCGCACATTCCATAACAATGTCCAAAGCTAGAAAGAAAAGCTATACTCACTAAAGCAATGAAATCTAAATTCACAAAAGCTCTAAAAATTCTTTAAAGATATACTTGCTCTCATGTGGCCCTGATGAGCTTTCTGGATGGTGTTGTACTGATATAATAGGATAGTTTTTATATCTTACACCCTCTACATTATCACCAAATAAATTTCTATGAGTAATAGTTGCAACCTCTGCTATTTCTTCAGGAACATTATAGTTGTGATTTTGTGCTGTAATTTCTACTGTGTTATTTGTAAGATTGATTACTGGATGATTTGCACCGTGTTGACCAAATTTCATCTTATAAGTTTCATAACCAAAAGCATTACTTAAAAGTTGGTGCCCCAAACAAATACCTAGCATAGGAATTCTTGCTTCTGCTAATTTTTTAATCTCTGCAATTTCATTTTTTAAAATTCTTGGCTCACCTGGCCCATTGGATAAAAACACCCCATGAATTACACCTTTTTGATATAAATCAATCAAATCTTTTGCCTTGGTATTATAAGGAAAAACTTCTACTTCAAGTCCTACGCTTACAAGCTCATTTAAAATATTTTCTTTTACACCATAATCAATCACAGCTACTTTTTTACCACTTGCTTTTACGTTCTCATAAGCTTTTTTACTATGATCCCAAGCACCTTTACTATGCTTATAAGAGCTTTTAGTGCTAACTTGAGCTACATAATTTACCTCATCAATTTTAGCACTAGAAAGAAGCATTTTCTTAAGTTCTTCTTTGTCTTTGATTTCAGTAGAAACAACGGCTCTTAAATTGCCTTGATCTCTAATCATTTTAACTAAAAATCTTGTATCAATTTCACAAAGTCCTATTTTGCCATGGTTTTTCAAATAAGCATTTAAAGAATTATTAGCTCTAAAATTAGAATAATCTTCATTTAATTCTCTTATAATCATACCGCTAGCAAAAATTTCTTTACTTTCATTGTCTTCATCATTAACACCAACTATACCAATTTCTGGCATTGAAAAAACTACAAATTGACCCGCATATGAAGGATCAGAAATAATCTCTTGATAACCAGTTAAAGAGGTATTAAAAACAAGCTCACCAAAAAAAGTTCCACCTTCCCCAAAAGCTTTTGCGCTTAAAAAAACATCATTTTCTATATAAATATATGCTTTCATAAAAGTCCCTTTTTTCTAAGCTCTTCTTGATATAACTTTTCAAATACCAATTCATATTCTTCAGAACCTGGGATAAGTTTTCTTTTATAATTTGAAATTTTTTCATAGACTAAATCTTCTAAATTTTCATACTCTTTTAAATAAGACATAATACTTGAAAAAATCAAATTTTTCACACGATTTTCTGATACATTATAATTTATCAAGTCCTCTTCTACTAAATTTTCTAAAATTTTATGAGAAAGGTTATTATATCTATCTTCACTATCAAGCATAAATTTAAATTCACTTGCTAGTTTTTTCTTAATCATCCAAAACATACTTTTTCTATCTATTTGCATAAACTCTATTTCATCCTCTTGACTTTCTAAAAGCTCTTTTGCTTTTTCATCAAGTTTACGCTCGTTTAAAACATCTATTTCTATAATTTCTTTTGCTATTTTTAAAAGTTTTTGGCTATCATCTTTGATTTTTACAAAAGAAGAGTGCATTAAATCAAGTATTATTTTATTTGCTATATAAGGTATATGAGCTGGTTTGATACGCATTTATTCACCTTTTTATTTTTATTGAAATAATACTAAAAAAAAGGTAAAAACTGCTTAAAACTTACTGCAAACTTACATTTTGATCTAAATTTTTCAAAAGCAGTGTTAAATCTGAAGCTTTCTTAGGTTCCATTTTTGCCATAATAGATGAAATTTTTCTAGGATCAAGCGAAAGTAGAATTTTTGAAGCTTCATCAGGTTCCATTTCACTTAATATACCTGCAACAGCCACATCTTTCATTTTTGCATAGATTTCTGTAATACGCCCCATAGTTTTATCATTAATCGCTTGAAGATTTTCTTTAGTTGCTTTCAATATACGCTCATTTTGTTCTTTTAAGGTTTTGATTTGTTCTAAACTTGCATTAATATCAGCCTCTTTTTGCACCAAAGCTTGCATTTTTTCTTTTTGTAAAGCTTCAAAAGATGCTCTATATGCCTCTAAACTTTGTCTTGCCTCGTCATATTCTCTAATTTGTTCTTGCATTTGTTCTTTTCTAGCTTCGAAATACTGCTCACAATTTTGCTGAGCATGTAAAATACTTACTATAAAAATAAAGAAATATATTATTTTTTTCATGATTTGTCCTTATTAAAATGCCTTGTTATAGCAAGTTCATCTATAAACTTTTCCTCTTCTTTTTGTAAAGCTTTTTGAATCTTTTTTAATTCTTCATTTTCTAAAACTTTGATTTTTTCAAATTCCAAATGAGCTTTTTTATATAAATGCTGATGATGTGCTAATTCTTTTTTGGTTAAATCTAATTTTTGTTTAACCCTTTGCTTGCCTTCTCTTGCAATTTCTTGCAATTTTAAAGACGATCTTAACAAAGCTATCGAGCCCTTATCGGCTAAAGTTAAGCTTTCGCAAGTTTTTGAGGCTTCCT
Source organism: Campylobacter sp. CNRCH_2013_0855 (assembly GCF_025773025.1). Classification (NCBI taxonomy): domain Bacteria; kingdom Pseudomonadati; phylum Campylobacterota; class Epsilonproteobacteria; order Campylobacterales; family Campylobacteraceae; genus Campylobacter; species Campylobacter sp. CNRCH_2013_0855. The sequence goes on from NZ_JAKMTE010000001.1 coordinate 65,561, forward strand.
TAAGCTCTTCTTCACACTGCAAAAGCTTTTGTCTTGTTTTGGTTAAATTTGCTTCTGCTTTATCAAGCTGTTGTTTTCTAAGCTTAATTACAGAAGAATATTTGCTTTTCATAAAATGATAGTATCTTCTCTTTCGGGACTTGTAGAGATATAGCCTACTTTAACACCACTTAATTCTTCCAAACGTTTAATGTATTTTTTTGCATTTTCAGGCAATAAATCATAATCTCTAATCCCTGCAACTTTGTCCCAACCTTCCATTACTTCATAAATAGGTTTAGCATTTTCTAAATCACAAGGCACATAGTCTATTTCTTGTCCCTTATACTCATAAGCTTTACAAATTTTAACATTTTCAAAACCATCTAACACATCAAGTTTCATTAATGATAAAGTATCTAAGCCGTTTAATCTTGCAGAATATCTTACCGCAACCGCATCAAACCAACCACATCTTCTTTTTCTACCTGTGCTTACTCCGATTTCTTTACCAATAAGTCCTATTTTTTCACCATCTTCACCTAAATCTTCACTTGGAAAAGCTCCATTTCCCACTCTTGTTGTATAAGCTTTTACTATACCTATAACTTTTCCAATTTCTTTTGGATTTAATCCCAAACCACTTAAAGCTCCAGCTGAAATAGTCGTTGAACTAGTAACATAAGGATAAGTTCCATGATCAATATCAAGCATTGATCCTTGCGCGCCTTCTAATAATACTTTTTTATCTTCATCTAAAGCTTTCCAAAGCATTCTTGTAGTATCTGTAATATATGGCGCTAGCACTTCTTTAAAGCGTTTTAAATCTTTTAAAATTTCATCATAACTAGGCATTGCAATACCTAAAATATCAAAATAAGTTTTTTTAAGTTCAAAATCTTTCATTAAATTTTCACAAAGTTTTTCAGGCTCTAGCAATTCCCCTACTCTATGTCCATTACGACTTATTTTATCTTCATAACTTGGCCCTATACCTTTGCCTGTTGTTCCTATAGCTTTATCGCCTTTAAGTCTTTCTCTTGCTTGATCAATCAAAGCATGATGATTTAAATTTAAATGAGCCCTATCACTTATAAATAATCTTCCTTCTAAATTTTCAAATTGAGCCATTTCGCTAATTAGCACATCAGGATTAACTACAACTCCATTACCTATGACATTAATACATTGCTTATTTAAAACACCTGATGGCATTAAATGTAAAGCATATCTTATACCATCAACCCATATAGTGTGACCTGCATTATGACCACCTGCACTCCTACAAACATAATCATAATTTTCGCATAGTTTATCAACTATCTTACCTTTACCCTCATCACCCCATTGGATACCAACGACAATATCTGCTTTACTCATAAAAACTCCATTTTGACTTAAATTTGGCGAGAAGGTGAGAGAATCGAACTCCCCAAAAAGTAGTCAACTACTCTTTCATCTGATTTGAAGTCAGTGGCCATCACCAGATAAGCTAACCTTCCAAAAAAGATATTATATCTTAATATTTTTAATTGAAATAAAAATTAAATAAACAACTTTGTTTTAAAAACAACAACTGCCTCACCTGTAATTTTAACTTTATTTTCTTTAGGGAAAAATTCTACTAAAATCTTTCCTTCTCGTCCTATAGCTTTTCCTTGTTTAGCATAAAATGAAAAAGTATCTTTTATGTTTGAAAATTTATATTTGTGCAAAAAGGGAGCTAAAGGTGCATGTGCATTTCCAGTAACTGGATCTTCATTTATACCAATAGCTGGCGCAAACATCCTTCCTTGTGTTAAAACATTTTCTTCTTTAGTATCAAAAGTAAAAACAAAATATCCATTACAGTCTATACATTCACTAAGCTTTGCTAACTCTTGCATATTAGGCTTTAAAGCATTTAAAACATGATAATCTTTTATAGCTATTAAAACTTTAGAATGTCCTGTAGAAACTACTTGTATTGGTAATTCCTTAATCAAATCCTCTTCTTTTAAACCTAGTGCTTTGGTTAGAATTTCTATCTCTTTTTGATTTAATTTATTTAAAAATTCAATCTCGTCATAAGTCATAGTCATAAAATAATTATCATCTTCTATTTTTACTTCAACATCAAAAACGCCTGCCTTGCATTTTTGTTCAAAAATAGTATTTTGACTAATATTTTTTTCTAAAGCTAAAGCATAATGCGTTGCAATAGTAGCATGCGAACATATAGGAACTTCAGTACTTGGAGTGAAAAATCTTACCTCGTGTGAAAAATTATTATTTGGATTTTTAAAAACAAAAGCTGTTTCTGAATTATTAAGTTCTCTTGCGATTTTTTGCATTAAATCATCACTTAAACCATCTGCATTTACTACGACTCCAGCAGGATTTGCATAAAATTTTTCTCTAGTAAAAGCATCAATTTGGTATACAATATATTCTTTCATAACCAATCTCCAACTATTTAACAACCATCGCTAGATTAATAATTATTATATCTTAATATTTTTAATTAAAATAAAAATTAAATATCTAAAGTTATGGGAGACTTTGTTTTATTTTCTTATCAAATTTCTTAGCTATAATAACACTTTATTTTAGTGTCAAGTTTTGACAATCACAATTTTTGGATACAACAATGCATTCTTTCAAACAATCTTTTTTTATAAATTTTTGGGATAATTCCAAAGGCATGATCATGCTTGGAATTTTAAGTGCTATTTATTTTGGAATTTTTGGTAGTGTTTGGGCAGTCACTGGCGAAATGACACGCTGGGGTGGAGAGTTTTTAGAATTTTTTAGTATAGACTTAAGCTCTTATTCTTATTATCAAAAGCAAAATTTAAGTGGCACTCCCTTAACAAGAATTGATGGTATTATGCTTATAGGTATGTTTATAGGGTGTTTAAGTGCTGCGTTTTTAGCAAATAAATTCAAATGGCGCTTACCTGCTAGCAAAATTCGAATTTTTCAAGCTATTATAGGCGGAATTTTATCTGGATTTGGTGCAAGACTTGCCTTTGGTTGCAACCTAGCAAATTTTTTTACAGGCTTGCCTTATTTTTCTTTACATACTTGGGTTTTTACTTTGTTTATGATTTTAGGGATTTATTTAGCTGTTAAAGTTTGCAACCTAGCACTTTTTAAGCCAAAAGCCAAATTACAACGCGTTTGTAAAGAAAACCAACCATTAAAAACACAAAATAAAACCGCAAAGATATATTTTTATACAGGACTTATTTTATTTATAATTTTTATTGCTTATGTTGGATTTATAATACAAAAACAACCTTTAAATATTAAAAACAAAGAAAGTATTCTCCCCTTAGCGCTAATATTTGGCTTTGTTTTTGGTTTTATCATATCTAGAGCTCAAATTTGCTTCACTTCTTGCTTTAGAGATTTATTTTTATTTGGTAGAGATAATGCTATAAAAGGTGCTTTAATAGGTATGATTATAGCTTGTTTAATAGCTTTTGCATTTATCTTACAAGGACACACTAGCAAAATAATAGAAATATCACCAAATATTGCTTTAGGTGCTTTTTTATTTGGCTTTGGGATAGTTTTTGCCGGAGGATGCGAGTGTGGCTGGATGTATCGAGCTTGTGAAGGACAAAGTCATTTTATTATAGTGGGTATTGCAAATATTATTGGTACTATGATATTAGCTTTAAGTTACGATTATTTTCCAAATTTCTTAACAGATGGAGTAAAGATTCATCTTTTAAATGAATTTGGTTATTTTAATGGCTTAGTAATCAATTTAACTTTATTTGCAATTTTATTTTTATTTATATTAAAGTTTAAAAAATCATTCTTTTTCAAACAAAATAAAAAAGGAAAAATATGATTATTCATTATAGTTTAAATTTAGAAGGTGAAGCTTGCCCATATCCTGCTATAGCTACTATTGATGCCTTAAAAGAACTAAAATCAGGTGAAATCTTAGAAATTTTATGCGACTGTCCGCAAAGTATCAATTCTATACCTCAAGATGCTAAAAATCGTGGTTTTGAAATTCTAGAAATAAATCAAGATGGCCCAACGCTTAGATTTTTAATTCAAAAGCCTTAAAGGCTTTTGAATATATATTAAAGATGTTTTAACATTGTTTCATAAGCTGCTTTAGTTCCTGGGCGCACTTTAGTTACCAAACTCACTAAAACAATCACAACAGAAGCAGCTAAAAATCCCGGAATGATTTCATAAATAGGAAAATTAAGCCACTCGGCCAAGAAATTTTTATATGCTACAACTACAACTGCACCAGTAATCATACCTGCAATAGCAGCATATCTTGTCATTTTTGACCAAAATAACGAAAAGAGCATTACAGAACCAAAACTTGCTCCAAATCCTGCCCAAGCATAAGCTACTATACTTAATACACTTGAGTTTTTATCAGTAGAAATGATAAAAGCTATCACAGCTACTGCTAAAACACCAAATCTACCCAAAGTCATCACTGTTTTATTAGATGCTTCTTTATTAAAAATTCTTTTATAAAAATCTTCTGCTATAGTTGAACTTGAAACAAGCAATTGTGAACTTGCTGTACTCATGATAGCTGCTAAAATAGCGCTAAGTAAAATGCCTGCTATCCAAGGATTAAAAAGTAATTGTGACATTACGATAAAAATCTTTTCAGGATCTTGCAAACTAAGCTCAAATTTACTCACATAAGCTATACCTAAAATACCTATCAAACAAGCACCAATTAAAGATATAACCATCCAAGAAATTCCTACAAAAGTAGCAGTTGGGATATCTTTAGTTGATCTTATAGACATAAAGCGTACCAAAATATGCGGTTGACCAAAATATCCAAGTCCCCATGAAAGTGCTGAAACTATACCCAAAAAGCTCAACCCTTCTCCCATGGAAAAAGTATTTGGCTTGATTTCTTTAACTATATTAACAGCTTCACTAAATCCACCCAAATGATAAATCATCACTATAGGCACAACAATCAAGGCGCTCATCATTAATAAACCTTGAATTAAATCTGTCCAACAAACTGCCTTATATCCACCCAAAAATGTATAAGCAACTATAATCACAGTTCCTGTAGTAAGTGCATAATCATATTGAATTCCAAAAGTTGCTTCAAAAAGTTTTGCCCCACCTACAAGCCCCGAAGAAACATAAAAAGTAAAGAAGATCAAAATAACAATAGCACAAACCACTCTTAATATATGCTTATCATCATCAAATCTTGTTTCAAAATAATCAGGAATTGTAATAGAATTTGCAATCACACTAGTATAAATTCTAAGTCTTTTTGCTACAAAAGCCCAGTTTAAAAATGCTCCTATACTAAGACCTATTGCAATATAACTTTCAGCCAAACCGCTTACATATAAAGCTCCTGGTAAACCCATTAAAAGCCAACCGCTCATATCAGAAGCTCCTGCACTAAGTGCAGAAACCACCGGTCCCATAGAACGGCCACCTAAAAAATAGTCCTCTGAATTTTTATTTTGTTTATAAAAATAAAATCCGATAAAAAGCATTAATGCTGAATATGCGACAAACATTATCGCAATTTGAGTATTAATTTGAACAACCTCCATTTTATCTCCTTTTTATATTATTTTAAAGCACGAATGCCTAGATTTCCATAACGATGGAAAGATATACTTAAAGCTTTTTCATTATGATATAAAAGCAACTCAAAACGTCCGTTTATTAAAGGCTTAGCATTAGCGATGATTTTTGCACAACTTGCTGCTTTTATGAAAATTTCATCATTAACATCCAATGGAGCAAAATAACGGATTCTTTCATAATTAGCTATCTTGTTAATGAAATTTTCTTTACTTTCTTTAAGGAATAAAGTTTTAGAGCTAATTTTTTGATTAATCTTTTGTACAAGATCTATTTTTTCATGCTCATCATAACTTAAAATAAGATCAATATTTAGCACACTAGCTGCTAAAATAACTCCCAAAATATCTTTTAAGCTATCATCTTTATGCACTCTATAAGCGATATTTTTAACCTTTGTATAAGAGAAAAGATTATCCTCACCTCTTATATTGACATAATCTTTCGCACTTGCAAATTCATGCTTTGCATGATAAGCATAACTTCTTGCCATAGCTTTAACGACTTCAAAATCGGCTTTATCTTTTTCATTTAAATCTAAGCTTAAAGCATTTAAATTTGATACTAATTCATTGTCCAAAACATTTTGATCAGCTTGACTTTGCTCTATATCTAAAAATTGAGTGATGTAATTATAAATTCCAACCTTTCTACCAAAACCAATGGCTGATTTTTTAATACCACCAAAAGGCTGTCTAAGAACTATAGCTCCTGTTGTTGGTTTATTAATATAAATATTTCCTGCCTCTATGTGAGTATGAAAATACTCCCATTCTCTCTCATCTAAACTTTCAAATCCTGCTGTAAGTCCATAACCTGTTGAATTTACTATATCAATAGCTTCTTTTAAATCTTTTGCTTTCATCACAGTTAAAATTGGTGCAAAAAGCTCATTCATGTGTGTAAAATCACCTTTTTTAGTACCATACTTAATCCCTGGAGTTAAAAGATAAGGATTATCATCTATAAATTTAGGTTTTAAAGCCCAACTTTCATATGGAGCTAACTCATCTAAAGCTTTTTGTAATTTTGCATCTGGCTTATCTGCTAAAGCTCCAAGTTTATTTTTAAATGCAAAAGGATTTCCAACCGCCATAGAACTAGCAGCATCTACTAAAGTCTTTTTGAACTCTTCATCTTCATAAACTTCCTCTTCTAAAACAAGTAAAGAAGTAGCAGAGCATTTTTGACCTGAATTTGAAAATGCTGAATGAATGATATTTTTAATCGCACTATCACGATCAGCAAATTTAGAAACAATAGTTGCGTTTTTACCACCTGTTTCAGCACTTAAAAGTAAAGTTGGATTGGCTTTGAGCATTGCATAAGCAGTTTCTTCCCCACCGGTTAATACTGAAAATTTTACACTTTGATCAACGAGCAAGTATTTTGATATATCACTACCTTTAGCAGGTAAAAAAATCAAAGCATCTTTAGGAATTCCTGCATCCCAAAAACATTTACAAAGCATATAACCTGTTAGCATTGATAAAGATGATGGCTTATATATCACTCTATTGCCTGCAGCTAAAGGTGCTGCTATGGTTCCTACTGAAATACCCACTGGGAAATTCCATGGCGCAATCACCACACCTATACCTTTTGCTTTAAAAGTAGTATTTGGATTTTGCTCTTTTAGTTTTTCCAAAGAATGCGGATAAAATTCTAAAAAGTCTATAGCCTCACTTACTTCAGGATCAATTTCTAAGAAAGTTTTTCCTACTTCTAAGGCTGCTATACCTATTAAATCTCCTCTACGATCTCTAACAAGTTGGGCAGTTTTTGCTAAAATTTTATAAATTTCATCATGACTTAAATCACTAAAATTTGAGCTCTTAGCTACATCTAAAGCGTGTTTAATCTCTTTTTGGCCTGCTAAATATGCTTTACCTATAGTGCGATTTTTGATTTTATCTTTAACTTCTACTACTTGTAAATTTTCGTTTTTAATTTCCTCTTTTACAACCGGATATACATCATAATTTTCTAAATTTTCATATTTAGTTCTTATATTTTTAGCCCACTCTCTATTTGCTTTTAAGATAAAATCTGTATCAGGTTCGTTTTTAAATTCTTTACTCTCATAAGAACTAATAGCCTTTGTTTCATTGTTTCTATCTTGAGTTCTATGAGTAGAATTATCCAAACTAGCAACGCCTTCTAAGGATTTTATAAATAATTCTTTTTGCATTTGCCAATTTTTATCATTAACTTTAAGATTGAAAAAATATCTCATGAAATTATCTTCACTAGTATTTTCATCAAGTCTTCTTACTAAGTATGCAATAGCATTATTAAAATGTGCTTCATCACAAACTGGAGCATAAAGTATAAGATCATGCATTTTAGAAAGTTCATAAGAACATTGCAAACTCATACCCTCAAGCATTTCAAAAGTAAAAGATGATAAAGCTCCAGCTTGTGAAATTCTAGTATAAGCATAAGCAATTTCAAACAAATTATGGCTTGCAATACCTACATTAATATATTTATGATTATCTCCCTCTAAGACAAAATCAAGCATTTTTTTATAGTTACTATCGGTGTCAATTTTTTTATAAAAAGTAGGCAGAGCCCAACCTCTTTGTGAAGCTATAGTTTCTTCACTTTCCATATTTGCACCTTTTACAAAGCGAATTTTTATAGGCTTCATACCTTTTAAAACTCTTTCTTTTGAAAAAGCAAAAAGTTTTTTCAAATACTCATAAGAATCAGGTAAATAAGCTTGCAAAACAATACCTGCTTTAATATCGTATTTTGCAACACTCTCCATAAAAGCTTCAACGGTTAATTCCAAATCTCTAAATTCTTCCATGTCAAGATTGATAAATTTAGACACACCTTGCTTTTTTTCTTCCTCTAAAGCAAGAGCATATAATTTATCCAATCTTTTTACCACCTCATCTTTAGAGTATTCAAAATCAATAATATTGATTTGGGAAAAAATGGTAGTAATTTTAATAGAAATATAAGTAATATAGCTTGTTTTTAATGCTTCTTCGTATTTTTTCATCCTATAAGCACTCTCAGCTTCACCCAAAACCTCTTCACCAATTAAATTTACATTTAAGGTGATTTTATCTTCATCTTTTCTTTTACGCATATGAGGCTCTAAAACACTAGGATTTGCATCTAAAACCATAGCTTTAGTATCTTCTCTTAAATGCTTAATGAAAAATGGCACACTAAGAGTTGGTGCAAATTTTCCAAAATTTAAAAATGAAAAAAGTAAAAATTTTTCAAAAGCACTAAAAAAATCTGCTATGCCATATTTGTTTAAAGTATATTCTATCAGCTCAAAACTAGCACTTTTATCTTTACATCTAAAAGAGCGATCTAAAAGCTCAATCAACATTACTTTATTTTTAGGGTTGTTTAAAAGTTTTTGCATTTTGGCATGAAATTCTTTTTCGCTTTGAGAGATATTACTTTCTATCTTTCTTTGTAATTCTTCAGCTAATTGCAAAGCTTTTTGTATCATTTTTTCCTCCACTTTAATAGTTAATATGTATTTATGATACAAAAAATGCAACGAAAATCAACATATATTTATTTATAATTTATTTTTTTATGTGAAAAAGTAACAAATATAAACATATATTTTTAATTGTAAATAAAATATTAGCGTAATAATAAATAATTATGAGTATTTTTTACACATCTAGCAATAATCTTTGCTTCAATATTGTGATCTTTTAGGATTTTTAAAGCTTTATTTGCTTCATTTTCATTTATGATAGCTAAAAGTCCACCTGAAGTTTGAGGATCAAAATATACTATATCCTCATCTTTTTCGTTTAAATTTTCAATCCAATTTTTTAGACTATCTTTATTTTTATAAGCTCCTGCTGGGATAATCCCCATATTAGCCATTGACAAAACTCCATCCATCAAAGGAATTTCATTTTTATATACTTCTATCATAATCTCTTTATTTAACATTTCTTTTAAATGCCCCAAAAGACCAAAACCTGTTACATCACTTAAAGCACTAAGACTTTTAAATTCCCTTAAAATACGACTTGCGTATAAATTTAAAAAGCTCATTTGCTCTATTGCTTTTAAAATATTTTCTTTTTCTAGCAAACCAGCCTTAATAGCAGTGCTAATAATACCACTACCTATAGGCTTAGTAAGTAAAATCACATCACCATCTTTTGCACCATTGTTAGCTATAAATTTTTTAGGATGAACTACACCTGTTACACTAAGACCAAAAATAAATTCATCATTTTCTATAGTATGCCCACCTACTAGCACAGCTCCTGCTTCTTCAACCTTAACTCTAGCACCTTCTAAAACTTCAAGTAAAATTTCATTATTAAAATGACAAGTATCAAAGCCTACAATATTTAAAGCATTAATCGCCTCAGCGCCCATAGCAAATACATCACTTAAGGCGTTTGCAGCAGCTATAGCGCCAAAATGATACGCACTATCAACCACAGGTGTGATAAAATCAAGAGTTTGCACTAAAGCTAAATCTTCATTTAGCTTATAAACACTTGCATCTTCGTTATTATTAATACCACTTAAAATATTTTCATGCGGTTTTAAAATGCCAAGAATTTTGTCAAGACCCACCGAGTCTAATTTGGCAGCTCAACCCGCAGCTTTTACGTATTGAGTTAGTTTTTGATCTTTATATATCATAAAGAAATAATCTTTGCCTTTCCAAAAAGTTCATTTAAAATTTCATAAGCATTACCTATTTTACCTATTTTAAGCTCTTTGCTTTTGCCAAAAAATTCCAAACATGCCCCACAACTATAAATTTCAACTCCTAAATTTTCAAGTTCTTTCATAGCTTCAAATGCCATATGAGAGCAATCAATATTCATCAAAACACTATCATTAACACAAAGGATTTTTGCGGGTTTATTAGGTAAATCTTTTAAAGTTTTTAAAAAGCCTAGCATTAAATTTTTTCCAAGCTCCCCTTCGCCTACTTTATCACTTTTTAAAAATAATACATTGTATTCTTGTAAATTTTGTTCTTGAGTATGAACTATATCGCCATCTTTTACAATACTAATAATACTCTCATCATCTAAATCTTTAACATTAAATTTCAAATTTAAAGATTTTAAAAATCTCATTACATTTTCTTTAGAAGCTTGAGAATTTAAAAGAATTTCTAAATTTTCATTTTCTTTTAACTCTTCTAAAGCTTTTTTTGTTTCTATCACAGGACGCGGACAAGCTAAATCTCTACAATCAATTTTCATTTTTTACCTTTTTTATTTAATGATATATTGTTATAACTTGTATTCAAATTAAGTTTTGTCTTTTTCTTGATTTTTTTTGAAAAATAATTCTTTAAAGCGTTTATTGGTGTATTCTTCTACATCTTGTTGTAAAATTTTAAAATTTTGAATTAACTCATAAGCTCTAGGAGTAAGTTTGCTACCTGATTGACTTCCCCTTCCTTTTTTAGCAATAAGTAATTCTTCTTTCATATTTTTTTCTAAATCCTGTATATAAAGCCAAGCTTTTTTATAATTAATCCCTAGTTGTTTAGCCGCTTGGGAAATACTTCCACATTCTCCTACTAATTCTAAAATATCTGTTTTCCCTTTACCAAAAAGCAATTCTCCATCAGGATTTTCTACCCAAATTTTACTTTTTATATGAAATTTTTTACCTTTTTTTTCTTCAAAACAACCAAGTTCGCAATGTTTAACATCAATTTTATAAGTTTTAAGTGTAGCTCTAATATCAGCCATATTAAAGTTTTTAGCACATTCTAAAGCATCTTTACATGATATGCGACGCTTAGAATCTAGTTTTGTTTCTAATTTTTCTAAAATTTCACTTTTTGCTATATTTTTATTTAACTTTCCAAATTGACCTAGCTCACAATCTGAAATTTTTATACTTAATTCTTTTATAGCAGTTTGAAAATCTTCTTTAGAATATTGTTTTAAAAGTTCTAACGCTTTTTTACAAGTAAGTTTATTATTTTCATCAAGATTTTTTTGAATTTGTAAAATTAGCTCTTCCATGAATTAACCTTGGATTATAAGTAGTAAAAAAGGGTGTTTGTAAACACCCTTTGAGTTATTTTGCATCAAGTCCTAAATTTTGACCCTTAAGTAAAACTCTTTTTCTATACATCGCACTAACTTCAGCTGCATCACCAACCAAAAGTGCATTTGTAGAACAAACCGCAGCACACATAGGTACTTTACCCTCTGCGATACGGTTTTGTCCATAAAGTTCTCTTTCTTCATGAGAGTTGGTAGGCTCAGGACCACCTGCACACATAGTACATTTATCCATTTCACCTTTAATACCAAAAGCACCATCTCTTGGAAATTGTGGAGCACCAAAAGGACACGCATAAAGACAATACCCACAACCTATACAAGTTTTTTTATCATGTAAAACAATACCATCAGCTCTAATATAAAAGCATTTTACAGGACAAACTTGCTCACATGGAGCATCTGTACAGTGTTGGCAGGCAAGAGTTGTTGAAAACTCTTTACCTTCTATACCTTCATTTAGAGTGATTACCTTTCTTCTATTAATCCCCACTGGCACTTCGTGCGCACTTGAACAAGCTACTTGACAAGCAAAGCAAGAAATACAGCGATTATTATCTACATAAAATTTCATTCTAGCCATAACTTACCCCTTAAGCCTTTTCAAGTCTGCAAAGTCCTGCATTAAACTCAGAAATTTGCGTATTTATATCAAAACCATAGTTAGTAACCGTGTTAGAACTTTCCCCTATAGTATAAGGTTTAGTACCTTCAGGATAATTGTAACTTAAATCCACTCCTTGCATAATACCCGCAAAGTTATAAGGCAAGCAAATTCTATCTGGTGTAACTGAATGATTATGCACACATTTTACTTTAATCTTAGTGCCTTGTGGTGAGTGAATCCACATCATATCACCATCATTTATGCCATATTTTAAAGCAAGTTCAGGATGTACATTAGCAAACATCTCAGGTGTGATTGCAGCAAGATATTTACTAGTTCGCTCAAGCATACCCGCACCACTTAAATTTACTAAACGCATACTTGAAATAATAGTTGGAAATTCTTTACTCCAATCTGTTTTTTGTTGCTCGCTGATAAATTTACTCTCAACTCTAAAGTTTTTCTCTTGATCACCCCAAGTAGGATATTTTTTAACCAAATCCCAACGAGGTGAGTGAATAGGCTCTCTATGTAGTGGAATAGGATCAGCAAATTCCCAAACTTTCATTCTAGCTCTTGCATTACCTAAACAACAAGCACTTTTTTCCCTGCATTTTTCTAAGATTATACCTGAAATATCTGTACTCCAGCTAGCACCCATTAATTCTTTTTCTTTATCGCTTAGTTTGATATTAAACACTTTTTCGATATTTTCTTTAGTAATTTGTGGGTAGCCACCTTTAACTTTACATCCTTTTGGAGTAAAGGCTTCATCTGCTAATTGAGAATGCCCTTCATGCTCCAAACCAAAGCGGTTTCTAAAGCCCATACCGCCTTCTTCATAAGGCACATCAGTATTCCATAATATAGAAGTTCCCGGATGTTGTTCATCCCAACAAGGCCAAGGTAAGCCATAGTATTCGCCTTTAACTTCACCACCAAGACCTCTTTGAGTATCAGGATCAAAATGTTCCCAATTTTGTTGGTGTTTTCTTAAGCGTTCAGCTGAAATACCTCTTAAGCCTATGCTTAAAAGACCATTACTCATTTCTCTTGTAGCATCATCAGGCCATATGAAATTATCATCATTATCATCTCTTGTTTGCACAAGTTTATGATCTTTTAATTCCATTTTCATACCACGAGTGTATTCTTTATAAAAACCAAATTTTTTAGCAAAAGCAAACATAATCTCTTGGTCTTCTTTACTTTCATAAATTGGTTTTACTACTTGAGAACGCCATTGCATAGCACGGTTAGTCGCAGTCACATAACCTTCTGTTTCAAATTGGGTTGAAGCAGGAATAATATAAATTCCATCTGGACGGTCTGCTAAAACTGCTACTTCATTTACAAAAGGTTCAGCGATTACAATCATATCAAGTTTTTTAAGCGCTTCTTGAATTTTTACCGTATGCGCCATAGAAGTAATACCCGTTCCTTGAACCCAAAGCACACGGATAGGTGAGTTTGAATAAGTTTTTTCTTCATGTAAAACGCCTTGCCACCATTTTGCTAGTGAAAAGCCTTTTTCATGCATCCATTCTTTAGAATAAAATCTTGAATTTAAATACTCTCTCTCAACATTCCATACATTAGAAAAATGATTCCAAGCATTATCATCAAGCCCATAATAAGCTGGTAAAGTATCAGCTAAACAACCCATATCAGTAGCACCTTGAACATTATCATGACCTCTGATAATATTTGTTCCTGCACCTGGTTTGCCTATATTACCAAGAACGAGTTGCAAGATAGCTAGAATTCTTGTATTAGAGCTACCTACTGAGTGTTGAGTAATACCTAAAGCCCAGAATAGCGTAGCAGGTTTGATTGTAGCTAGCATTCTTGTGATTTTTTCAAGTTGAGCAGCTGGAACACCTGTTACATCTTCTACAACCTCAGGAGTCCATTTAGCAGCCTCTGCTTTTATTTCTTCAACCCCATAAGTTCTAGTTTTGATTAATTCTTTATCTTCCCAACCATTTTTAAAGATTAAATGAAGCATACCATAAACTAAAGCTATATCTGTACCTGGACGAATTCTTACGTATTCATCAGCATGCACTGCAGTTTTTGTAAATACAGGATCTACAACTACTAATTTAGCATTATTACGATCTTTTGCTTGCAATAAGTGTTTAAATCCAATAGGATTAGCCACAGCAGTATTTGCACCAAAAATAATCATCATTTTTGAATGTTTAGTCACATCACCAAAATGATTTGTCATAGCGCCATAACCCCATGTATTCGCCACACCGGCGACTGTTGCGCTGTGTCAAATTCTAGCAACGTGGTCTATATTATTAGTACCCCAAAATGCTGCAAATTTTCTAAAATAATAAGCTTGTTGGTTATTAAATTTAGCCGAACCTAAAAACATAACGCTATCAGGCCCATTTTCCTTACGGATTTCAAGCATTTTATCACCAATTTCATTGATAGCTTGTTCCCAAGTTAAACGTACCCATTTGCCGTTTTCTTTTTTCATAGGATATTTAATACGCTGTTTTGATTTAGTAAGATCGATTTGATCTATCCCTTTACAGCAGTGTGATCCTTGTGAAATAGGATGTTCTATAGCGTTTTCTTGACGCACCCAAACTCCATCTTGCACTTCTGCTTTAATTCCACAGCCTGCACTACAGATACTACAGATTGTTCTAACAATCTTAGAATCTGGATAAGGATTTGCTACTTCTTGTTCACTTGCAACTCTAATAGCTTTGTTTTCACTACCAAAAGCCGCACTTCCAAGACCAGCAATACCAGCAAGCTTAAGAAAATTTCTTCTTGCTAATGCCATCTTCTTCCTTTCTTAATTAATAAGCTATTTTGTAGTATTTTTCCCAATGCATAGTTTTTTTATAAAGCACTTCTTTTTTAGTACTTTTTCCTAAAACTACGGTATTTTGCTCTTGGTAATCATCTTTAGCTAAAGCATTCACACTTGCCCCAGCTACTACCCCTAAAGCACCAATTTTCAAAGATTTTTTTAAAAAATCCCTTCTTTGATTGGCCTCCATGTTCTCTCCTTTGAAATAAAAGTAAAGAATAACTATAAATACTTATTTTCAAAGTATTTACACACTTAACAGAGTAAATTTTGCATATTTTCACTTAAGATTTTATTTAATTTCTATTTTCATAAAAAGATGATTTTGATAATATGTATTTTGGTAACAAAATACATATTAATTTTTATAATTTGCTAAGTTCTTCTATATTTGTTTTGCTAAATTTAGTAGGAAGTCTTGGTTCATAAGGAAGTCTTTGTAAAGCCTCATCTGCTATACTTTTACCTTCTTTTTTTATAGGCACTTGCACTTCTAAATAAGCTCTTTCATTTGCAAAAAATACTTTCATAATATTGGCAATAGCAATGTAAAAATTTGAGTTTTTGTGGATTTGTAATTTTTCTATAAACTCATCTACTACAGGATTTATCACAAAACGAAATAATTGCTGTGCAACTTTTAAATCATGCTCAATAATACTTGCCATAAAAGCAAACAAAAAGCCAAATTCATCTTCACTTTGTCTGCAATCTTCTTTTTTTCTAAATTTGGTTTTTCTAATGATTTCACAAGCTTGAAGTTTCATTTTACCATCATCTCTACCCTCATCGTAAAAAGAAGCACTAATAGGTACATTCACATAAGAAAAATCAAAAAACACCGCATTTTGCTCTTCTTTAAAATTTACAAAATCGCATGCACTAAGTTTTTCAAAATCAGGTTTTAGGCTATCATCTAAAGGACTTTGAGCTAAAACTAAAACTTGTTCATGCCAAATTTTAAACTCTTTTTCATCGATAAAATTAAAAGCTTTTGAAAAAAATTCATAAAAATATTTACGCGAAAGATCAATATCTTGTATCATTAATTTTCCTTGTTATTTTTATTTGATTATAACAAGGAAAATTTAAAAAAATCAAGTGAGATTTTAAATTTTTGTTTTAGAATCATAAGTAAACGATGGATTGATTTGTTTTTTATCGCTTAATTCTTTATACCAATAAGAATGTAAAATATAAACTTCTTCTTCTTCCTTATAACCACTAATCATAGAGTGAATACTTCCTTTAATAGCAAATACAGCCATATAAATATGAATAGCAAAAAATACCGCACATAAAATACCCAAAATATTATGGATGATAGCTGAAGCTCTTAAAATATCTATATGAGAAATTCCAAAAATAGACTGCAAAGAAGTAGAATTAAAATCAAGGAAAAACATAAACGCACCGGTGATTATCATCAAAAATCCACCAAAAACAGCTATATAATACCAAGATTTTTGACCAAAATTAAACTTACCCGCAGGCACAGGTTTTTTCTCTTTGCTTAAATATCCACCTACTATCATCATCCATCTTAGATCATAACTTGCAGGAAGCATTCTTTTAATCCAACACAAAAGCATAGGAATGATAGAAATGATAAATAAAATAGTAGCAATGCCATGTAAGTTTTTACACATTCTTACAAAGAATCCACCACCAAAATATGATCCAAAAATCATAATAAGTCCGGTTGGCACAAGGATAATCCAAGAGATTGCTGCTACAAAATGAAACAATCTTTCAAATACCGAAAAAGCATAAATTTTCTTACCATCATGGGAAAATTTCTTTGGACCTATGACCATATAGTGCAAAGCAAAAGCTGAAATTACCACTATAAGTATAATCAAAACAGCACTTGCAATATACTCACCTTGCAGTTTAGTCCACAAAGCACCAAAATTTTGATAACTTTCTATATTCATTACTCTTTGTACATCCCAAATTTGAGTATTTTTAACTTCAAAATTTTCTTGAGCAAATAGAAAGCTAAAACAGGCTAAAAGAGCTAGTATAACTCTATGCATAAATTACTCCTAAACATTACACGCTAGCTAAAGCTTAGCATTGTAGTTTTGTTAATTTTCAGTTTCCATTTTTATTTTAAAAAAAGTTTTATTTAAAAAACATAAATTTGCAAAAAACTACAAAAAAACTCAATTTTTAGTTTCTTTTTGAATAATTTTCATAACCAAATTCTCTTACCATAGATAAATTTTCATTCTTATCTAAGAACATTAAATTTGGAAGCCTTACTCCATTAAATGTGGTGTTTTTAACTATAGAATAATGAATTTGATCTAAAAATACTATTTTTTGTCCTATTTTTAACTCTTGATTAAAAGCATACTCACCCATAATATCTCCTGCTAGGCAAGTATTACCGCCAAGTAAATAAGCAAATTCATCTTCTTTTAACTCGCTGTAATTTTGTCCATCACGACTTGATAAAATTCTAGCATTTAAAACCTCGCTTGTATAAGGCATGATGATAGTATCTGGCATATGAGCTTCACTTGAAGTATCTAAAATAGCTATTTTTTTCTCATTTTCTACTATATCTATCACACTTGCGACTAAAGTTCCACACTGCCAACCCACAGCCTCACCTGGCTCAAGATACACTTGTACACCGTATTTATCGCTAAATTTTTTACAAAGATCAATTAGTTTTTGCGCGTCATAACCTTTTTTTGTGATATGATGACCCCCACCAAAATTAACCCATTTCATATTTTTAATAAATTTTGAAAATTTAGCTTCAAAAGCATTTAACACAAGCTCTAAAGAATGCGCACTTTCTTCACACAAAGCATGAAAATGAAGCCCACTTAAAGCACTTAAATCTTCATTTTCAAAATCAATCGCACGAATTCCTAATCTTGAAAATCTACCACAAGGATTATAAAGTTCTTTTGGAGCCACTGAAAGCTCTGGATTACAACGCAAACCAAGAAATTTGTGGCTTGCTTTATCTTTAAATTTTTTAAACTGATTAAAAGAGTTAAATACTATATGGTGTGAAAGATCTATGATTTCATCTATTTCATCATCTTTAAAAGCAGGTGAAAAAGTATGAATTTCTTTGTTCATATATTCTTTTGCAAATTTAGCTTCCCAAAGCCCGCTACAAGTACAACCTGATAAATACTCGCCCACTATATCCATAGCACCTGAAAAAGCAAAACCCTTTAGGGCAAGCAAAACTTTTGCTCCACTTTGCTCGCTCACTTTAGCCAAAAGCTCACAATTTTTTCTAAGTTTATCTTCTTCTAAAATATAAGCAGGAGTTTGAAAGTCTTTATCTAGATGATTTTTAATTAGCATTATTTGTCCTTAATTTTTTAATTTAAAACCACTTGTATAACAAATCATATTAAAATTATATCTTGTTTTTATAATTTACCATCATTAATCAAATAATAGTTATAATCAAAATCCAAATCAAAATTAATTTAGGAGTGAAAATTTAATGGACAGAAGGTTATTTTTAAAATTTAATGCTTTAGGTTTAGCAAGTATTAGCAGTGCTTATGCAATGGGAGATCATTCTCATCATAATATGCACTCAAAACATACACAAAAAGATGTAAAAGAAATCAATACTTCTTTTATAAAACTAGAAAATCCAAACATTAAACTACTCGATGAAAAAGACTTTCCTAGCGGAGGAGCATTAGCAAATTTAAAACTTCTAAAAAACACAAGTACAAAGAAAAATTTCTTTAGATCAAGTATAGAAATCAAAGAAAGTCAAATAGAACTTATTAAAGGTAAAAAAACAAAATGCTTTACTTACAATGGCTCTATACCTGGACCTAAAATAGAAGTTTATGAAGGTGATACTGTGGAAATTTTGGTAAAAAATAGTTTAAAAGAGCCAACTACTATCCACTGGCATGGACTTGACATACCACCTGAGCAAGATGGCAACCCACACGATCCTATCATGCCTGGCAGAGAAAGAATTTATCGCTTTAAACTTGGAGAAAATTCAGCAGGAACTTACTGGTATCATCCACACCCACACTACACCACAGCAAAGCAAGTTTATAAAGGCTTAGCAGGGGTGTTTGTAGTAAAAGCCAAAAAAGACGCGTTGTCGCATTTACAAGAACAAGATTGGGTGATTAGTGATTTGCGTTTAGATGAAAACGCACAAATTCCTGATAATAATTTATTTGATTGGCTAAATGGTAGAGAAGGAAATTTAGTTCTTATTAATGGACAATTAAAACCAAAAATAACACTTGATAAAGCTCAAAGAATTCGTATTTATAATTTTTGTGCGGCAAGATATTTAAATTTACGCATTAAGGGTGCTAAATTTATTTTAGTAGGAACTGATGGAGGGCTTATAGAAAAAGGTGTTGAATTAGATGAGTTATTTTTAAGTCCTGCTTCAAGAGTAGAAGTGCTAATCAAAGCAAGTAAGGGCGATTTTAAACTTGAAAGTACTTATTATGACCGCGATAAAATGCTTGTTAAAGAAAAACCTTACACTCTTATGTTAGCTGATCTTAAAATAGAAAAAACTATAGAAAACATACCAGAAAAATTACGCGAATTTCCACCTTTAAAAGAAGCTACAAGCTTTAAAGAAGTGATTATGAGCGAAGATCATATGCAAATGCATGGTATTAGTAAAAAAAGCGAAGAAGAAATCAAAAAAAGCCTTGCTTCTATGTTTTTAATCAATGGTAAAACATTTGATATGAATAGAACGGATTTAACCTCAAAATTAAATGAGGTAGAAGAATGGGTAGTAAAAAACAAATCGCATATGGATCATCCTTTCCATATACACGGAACACAATTTGAACTCATATCTTCTAAATTTAAGGGTAAAATAACAAAAGCAAAATTCAGAGCATTGCAAGATACGATTAATGTAAGACCTAAAGAAGAATTAAGACTTAGAATGAGTCAAAAATTTACCGGTATTAGAATGTTTCACTGCCATATTTTAGAGCATGAAGATCTTGGAATGATGGGAATTTTAGAAATCAAAGAATAAAGGTAAAAAAATGGTAAAAGTTGAATTTCTAGGGCCAATTAACAAAGAAAGCTTAGAACTAAACGTAAGCAATCTTAAAGAATTAAAAGCAATTTTAGGGCAAGATGAAAGCTTAAAAGAATGGCTTGATCTTTGTGCAGTTGCCTTAAATGATGAAATGGTTTTTGATGATGAAACTACCTTAAAAGATGGGGATAAAATTTGTTTATTACCACCGGTTTGTGGAGGATGAGTTATGTTTGAATTACATCAAGGAGCCTTAGAAATTCCTAGCATTTATGCTAGATGGTATGAATATGCTAAAGATAAAAACTGCGGAGCTTTGATCACATTTTGTGGTATAGTGAGGGCTGAAGATGAGATTGAGGCTTTGAGTTTTGATATATATGAGCCTTTATTAAAAACTTGGTTTGAAAAGTGGTGCCAAAAACTTGCAAATGAAAATGTAAGTTTGATGTTTGCTCACTCTATCGGCGAGGTTAAGGTGCATGAGAGTTCTTATTTTGCTGGGGTTTTAAGCAAACAAAGAAAATTAGGATTAAAACTAATTAATGATTTTGTAGAAGATTTTAAAGCAAGCGCACCTATATGGAAATATGATATCATTAATGGTGAAAAAATTTATGCCAAAGAACGCTCTTTGAAACTTCAAGGAGCAGGAATTTTAAGCACTAAGGACTAAAATGCTAACTTCTTATAGCCAAAGTTTAGACATACTTCATTCACACATACAAACATATGAAAAGATAGAAAACATTGCTTTAACACAGTGCTTAGATAGAATTTTAGCCATAGACATCAAAGCTTCTACTAACAACCCTCAATTTCCTACTGCTTCTATGGATGGTTATGCGATCAAATTTAGCGAGCAAGATGAGCCTTTGTCTATCATAGGCGAAGTACCTGCGGGAGTTTTTCCAAGCTTTAAAATACAAAATAAAGAATGCGTTAAAACCTTTACAGGTTCTTTGATGAGTGATGGTTGTGATACCTTAGTGCCTGTGGAAAAAGTTGAGGTTAAAAACGGTGTGGTTTATATAAAAGAAAAAGTTCCACAAGGCTTTGCTGTGAGAAAGGTGGGCGAAAGCTACACCGAAGGTGAAATTTTACTCACAAAAGGCACAAAGCTAAGCTATAGCGAAATAGCACTTTTAGCCGAGCTTGGATATTTTCACATTAGCGTTTTTGCTAAACCTATCATAGGTGTGCTAAGTAGTGGAAGTGAAATCAAAGACTTGGGCGAAAGCTTAGAACACCCTGCGCAAATTCGCTCATCAAACCATGTAGCCATAGCTAATATGGCAAAAAAACTTGGTGCTGAAGCTAGAATTTTTCCACTTTTAAAAGATGATATGCAAAAAACCCCAAGTGTTTTAAAACAAGCACTTAATGCGTGTGATATTTTAGTCACCACCGGTGGAGTTTCCATGGGGGATTTTGACTTTTTAAAGCAAGCTGTTAAAGAATATGAAATCATCATAGACAAGGTCGATGTAAAGCCTGGCAAACACATCAAAATAGCCAAATTTGAAGATAAATTCATCTTTGCGCTACCGGGTTTTCCGTACTCGGCTATGGTGATGTTTAATTTATATGTAAGAGAACTTTTAAATGCTTGGCTTTTACAAGAAAAAGACTATGTATTTAAGGCATTTGCAAATACTGACTATAAGAAAAAAAGTTCGCATTTAGAATTTGTAGCTTGTAATGTGGAATTTAAAGATGGAAAAATTTATGCCAATTTAAAAGGCAAAAAACAAGGCTCAAGTGCTATCATCAACAACTTAAACAACAAAGCCGCATTAATGATAGCACATGATGATATAAAAGAAAATGATTTGGTGGATATTGTTTTAATGCCTTAATGCTATATTGTGATAATATAAAATAAGGATTATTAATGAATTTTGAAACCCTGTTAGCTACAAAAGAAAAAAAGCTACAAGATTGTCAAGAATTAATTGAAGAACTTAAAAAAGAAGAAGAAATTTTAAACCATGAGAATATAAAGATAATAAATAGAAGATTACAAGAACTTATAAATAAAGAAATATTATTTTTTAATAATTTAGAATACACAAAATTTAAAAACAACCCTCATGAAATCAATGATTTAGAAGATGAAATTTATTTTTATTTTAATTTATATGTAAAGAATATTGATAAAATAAAACTAGAAAAGCTCGATAAACATAAATCCGAACTTACAAAATCTCATAGAATAAGAAAATATATGCAAGATTTTACTAATACATTAAAATCAATTTTTAAAAAATCAGAAGAGTTAATTTTTAAATCTGAATCCAAATTTATAAAATATAAAGAATCTTATAGAACAAGAAAAGATACACAATATTTTACCAATATTTCAAAATTAGTTTTAGAAAATTCAAAAGATTTATTTTCATTGATTAATATCGTAGGATTTTTTATAGTCATATTCATACTAACACAGCATTTTATACAAACAAAAACTATTCCTTTTATAGATAGCCAAAAGATAATCTCTTTGGCAATAACAGGTATTGTATTTGGAGGTATTTTTTGTTTTTTCTATATAGCAGTATTCGTTTTTTCAAGAGAATTACATAAATATTTTCTTAAAATACCAAAAAGTATTCCTGCAATAATTTGTATTGCTGCATCAATAATGGTTTTTTTTACACTAAACAGTCTTAGTATAGCAATTTTATCTTTAATTTTAATTGTATTAATTGTTGCAAATATAATGCTATGGTTTTTTGGGAGAAAATATATAATTTCATCAAACATGATAGAAATTTACGCAATACAAACCATATTAATATTTATATTATATGCAGTTATTGCTTTTATTTATGCCCTTGTTATTATTAATACACAAATAACTAATGATAATTATTGTTATTATTATTTTTATTTACTTCTTATCTGTATTGTTTTTTATATTTTATTCAGCTTTTTATTTTACATTAATGATTTTAAATTTTTTATACTTGCCAATGCTATCATCTTGATTTTTTCTCTTTTTGCTTTAAACAAAAATATTATTTCCTATTTAAAAATAGGTAATTTTAACGCGGAATTATTACTAAGCAAAAATAAAACTCTAAAAGATAAATTAATAGATAATAATATCAGCTTTATTGAAAATGCAGAAGGTATAAAAGTAGAAAATTTACACATTCTATCGGATGCAAAAGATGTTTATTATATACAAAGTAAAAAAGAAAATAATACATCCACAGAAAAATCATTTATAATAGATAAAAAATATGTTTTAGATAAAAATTTTTAATTTTTGAAAAATTCACAACTACCGAGAAAAACTCGGTAGTTAAATTATATGTTTTTTTACAAAACCCTCAAACGCACCTTAAGTATAGTATCTTACTTTATTTTCCCTATTGCAATAAAAACCTAGCTTTAATATAATTTCAAAAATCACAAAGGAGAGAAAATGGACTCAAAAATCTTTTTAGAAAATGGTCGTGTTAAAAGCAAAGGTTATGCCATGCTTAGCAAAGATTCTAAATTCACACCTTTTGAATTTACACGCCATAAAGTAGGCAAAAACGACATCTTAATCGCTATCAAATACGCAGGAATTTGCCATAGCGACATACACACTGCAAGAAGCGAATGGGGCGAAGCAACCTACCCTTGCGTACCTGGCCATGAGATAGCAGGAGAAGTCATCGCAGTGGGTGAAAATGTGAGTAAATTTAAAGTAGGTGATTTTGCTGGGGTTGGGTGTATGGTGAACTCGTGTGGAGAATGCGAGGCATGCAAAAAATCTCAAGAACAATTTTGCGAAAATGGTAAAACCATCTACACTTATAACTGCAAAGATGTATTTCATGATAATGAAAACACCTATGGAGGCTACTCAAATAACATCGTAGTAAGTGAAAAATTTGCTATCAATGTGCCAAAAAATGCACCACTTGACAAAGTAGCGCCTTTACTTTGTGCAGGCATTACTACCTACTCACCGCTTAAATTTTCAAATATCAAAGAAGACTCAAGTGTAGCCGTAGCAGGTTTTGGTGGGCTTGGTATGATGGCAGTAAAATATGCTGTAAAAATGGGCGCAAAAGTAAGTGTTTTTGCAAGAAATGAAAACAAAAAAGCAGAAGCTCTAGCTATGGGAGTGAGTAATTTTTATACTAGTACCGATAAAAGCGTAGTAAAAGAAAGATTTGACCTTATCATCTCTACCATACCAACCCCTTATGATCCGCTAGCTTATATGGATTTATTAAAATTTGGTGGTGAGATGGCTATAGTAGGATTACCTCCACATGAAGTAAGTCCTAGCATTAACATCATTCATTTTGTACATAAAGCAGGTAAAAAAGTATATGGTTCGCTTATTGGGGGCATTAAAGAAACTCAAGAAATGCTTGATTTTTCTTTAGAACATGGAATTTATCCTGAAATTGAAATCATCAAACCAAGTGAGATTGACAAAGCTTATGAAAATCTCACTTCAGGAAAAGCCAAATTCCGCTATGTAATCGATATGAGTGCAGAAAATTAATACTCATCAAAAATCACATCGCTAGTATCAAAACCTCTTTGCTTGGCTATTTCAAGCAAAGAATTTATTTGCTCTTTTGCTAAAATCTCTCTTGATAAAATCCATAAATATTTTTTATCAGGACTACCTACAATAGAAACTTGATAATTTGTATCAATGTAAATAATCTCATAATTTGGCTTGTTAAAAATATTCATAAATATACCAAATTTAACCGCCAAAGCCCTTGGAGATTTTACCCTAGCTTTGCCATTTGCTTGAGAGATTTCTCCATTTTCTTTAGTGCATATATTTTTGACTTTAATTATAGGCGTAGAGCCTTCATACTCTAGCTCATATTCTGCCTTAGCACTTTTGCAAGTTTTTTGAAAAAATGCAGGTTTTCTAGCCATTTCTAACCATATACCCATGTATTTTTCTAAATTTATACCATCTAATAATTCTATCATTTTTCTTCCTTTTGATTTGCCTCACCCCAATCACACATCGCTTGTAAAATAGGGATCAAACTTTGTCCTTTTTTAGCAAGGCGGTATTCTACTTTTGGAGGGATTTGTGGGTATTCTTTACGCGTGATTAAATCATCATTTTCAAGCTCTCTTAAAGTATGCGTTAGAGTCTTAAAAGAAATATTGCCAAGATATCTTTTAAGCTCATTATATCTTACAACTTCATAGCGAAATAAACAATACAAAACACTCATCTTATACTTTCCCGAAATCAAAGACAAGGTATAGTTAAACCCACATTCTGTAAAATCGCACTTTTCTTCCATATACTTTCCTTTAATATAGTATTATGCTTTTTTATATTATAATCCAAAATCATTTTTTATCAAAATGAAACACATTAAAAAGGATTTCGATGGATTTCATCACAAATCTTATCATTGCTGCTATTGTTGGTGGTGCATGTGGAGTTGCGCTTCATTTGTGGAAAAAGAAAAAAGAAAAAGACAGTAGCGAAAAATAATACGTGAAGCAAAATGCTTCACGTATATCTATACTAATTGTCTATCATTTTTATGATATTTTAAAATACCCTCTGCACAACGATAAGCCAAAGCTCCAACTGTATCAGTAGGATTGTATCCGCTATTGTGCTGAAAATTTCCCGCACCAACAACAAAAAGATTATCCATATCCCAATGTTGCAAATAAGTATTAACAACACTTGTTTGAGGATTAGCACCCATAGTAGTTCCACCCGTATTATGTGTAGATTGATAAGGCACTATACTATAATCTTTTAAATAAGCTCCTTTTTTAATCGATCTCACTCCTTGCATTTTTTTAGCTACTTCAGCTGTTTTATCTGTTATAAATTTATGCAAAGCACGATCTTGATCTGTAAAATTATAAGTAAGTCTTACCAGTGGCATTCCAAAAGCATCTTTATAGGTTGGATCCAAACTCAAATAATTGCTTTTGTGTGGTAAAGATGCGCCTTGTCCTCCTACTGTGATAGCTCTTGTAAAATTATAATTTAAAGCTTTTTTAAATTCAGCTCCCCAACTTGGAGTTCCTTTTGGCAGCGGAGCTGATTGGATAGGGCGATTTCCAAGTTGCACACTATAAATCATAGCTCCGTGTAAAAACTTCTCTTTTGAGTGATCAAAATTATCCCCATTATAGTCATCGCAAGTTGTACCCAAAGCACCTGAACCCATATATGTATTAAATTGCTCATCAAAAAACGCTGTTGTTCCCATATTGATTTGATAACAATAGTTTTTACCTAAAGTTCCTTTGCCTGTGTTTGGATCATATTGTTCACCTATACCACTTACCATTAAAAGCTTAGCATTGTTAAACATATAGCTTGTAAGCACTACAATATCTGCTGGCTGAATATATTCTTTCATAGTTCTTGTATCTACAAACCTAACTCCTGTAGCTTTGCCATCTTTTTTTAGTATTTCTATAACATTACTATGAGTTCTTATAGTATATTTTCCTGTGCTCATAGCTTTAGGTATGACAGTATTGATAGGACTAGCCTTAGCACCATACTCACAACCAAAACGCTCACAATAAGCACAATATTGACATGGAGCTAGATCTTGACCATCTGGATTAGTATAACCGCCTTTTGAATTAGCTGCAGGTAATCTAAATGGGTGCAATTTCATTTCTTTTGCAGCTTTTTCGAAGCGTTTAAGCATTTTAGTGTTTTCTAAAGGTTCTTGCGGATAAGGACTTGATCTAAACAAACCCATTTTTTCAGCAAGTGGGTTTTCTTCTCCACAAATTCCACAGGTTTTTTCAAACTTATCATAATAAGGTTCCATATCTTTATAGGTTAAACCCCAATCTTGCAAAGTATAATCATCACCTAATTTATTGCCATATCTTTCAAAACTTTTTGTTTTAATCTCAAAATCATAAGGTAAAAATCTAAAGGTCCAACCATTCCAATGAACCCCTGCACCACCAACATTACTTCCAAGCAAAAAAGATCCCATTTTTCTATATGGTAAGGCTAAACCATTAACATTATGGCGAAAAGTTACTGTATCTTTTGAGCAATCTTGCATTAAACCATAATTAATACCATATCTCCACTCATCGTGAATCATCGCAAAATTTTCCGTAGTTTGCATCATACCACGCTCTAAGCTCAAGACAGTCAATCCAGCCTTGGTAAGTTCTGCTGCAACTATACCACCTGTCCAACCAGCCCCTACTGTTACCACATCTGCTTTTTTTAATACTTCTGCCATAATTTATCCTTCCATATCAGCTAAGCTCATAGGCTCTATGTCAAAAAACTCATCGCTTGTAATCTTGTCAATATAACTCATTTGAGCACCAGGATATTGCATCATTTTCCAACCATTTTTATTATCATTACCACCATAAATTGGATCAGACAAAACTCCAGCTATTGTCATATCCCTTAAAAGAGTAAAAAATTCAGAAGATTTAAATCCTATGAAATCGATTTTATTTTTTTCTAAATCAACTAAAATTTTATCTTGCTCAACTCCTTTTAAAGATGAAAAAGTTTTTTTATAGCGCTTTTGAGATATTATTTCCAAAGCTTTAACACCCTCTAAGAAAATCTCATTGCGTTTCATTGGGGTTTGATAACCTTGCTCAGCAATTCCTTCTATAAATGGTCCTTGTAGATATTCTCTATCATTATAACCATAAGCTGAAGCTAATTGATTGTCAATAAAATAAGGCACGCCTAAGCCTATAGCACCATCACCTTGCTCATCTTTTGGATAAATTCTCTCACACGCTGCGCTTAGATTATCAAAATCAGTCTGTACTTGAAAAAACATTTTTCCTCTTATTTTATTTGAGCTTCCCTGTGTTTTCTTATGCACATGAGTTAATTCTGCAGCATGCAATATAGCTCCACCACTCATAGTGCTAGCAGCAACCACACCACCACCCAAAAGACTTAATTTAAAAAAATTTCTACGATCAATGACATTATCTTGCATATTTTCCTCCTTTTTGTTGATAGTATCATTATATCCATTCTATTCCTTGCTTTTTTAATATGGTCTTAAATAAAAAAAATAATACTATTTTTATATGATTTTAAAAAAATTAATCATAAAAAGTAACATATTTATTTTACACTTTCTTATAGTATAGTATCTTACATAAATTTTAGTATTGACATAAAATTATAGTTAAATTATAATTTCTAAAAACACAAAGGATGAATATGAAAAAAATATTATTATTAAATGGTGCAAAAGATTTTGGGCATTCTAAAGGAAAACTAAATACAAGCTTACACGAGCTTGCACTTAAAACTTTACAAGAACTTGGTTTACAAACTCAACAAACACATATAGATCAAGGCTATAACACAAACGATGAGGTAGAAAAAATTCTAAATGCTGATGTTTTGATTTGGCAAATGCCTGGTTGGTGGATGGGTGAGCCTTGGATAGTAAAAAAATACATTGATGATGTTTTCACAGCAGGACATGGAGTATTTTATAAAAACGATGGCAGAAGTCATAATGAACCTACTAAGAATTATGGCACAGGCGGGCTTTTAAAAAATAAAAAATACATGCTTTCACTAACTTGGAATGCTCCAATGCAAGCTTTTGATGATAAGAATGAATTTTTTAATGGAACCGGAGTTGATGGAGTGTATTTACACTTTCACAAAGCACATGAGTTCTTAGGTATGAGTGCTTTACCTACTTTCATAGTAAATGATGTAATCAAAAATCCTCAAATACAAGAATATTTTACCAACTACAAAACACACCTAGAAAAAATTTTTAAAGCTTAGAAATTTGGGATTTGATGCTAGAAATCATTGATTTTTTAGCCTCAAATTCACTTTTTAAATTCAAAATAATCTGTCTTTTAGCTTCTACAAAATCATTAAAGCTTTGCATATAATTTTTATAAATTTTTAAAACTACAGGCTTATTTAAAAGTAAATCTTCAAATTCATATACATTAAGCTCGGTTAATACTCTTTGATGCACCTCACTTGCTTTTGGATGATACAAGCTAAACTCAGTACTATCAAGCTCGTAAAATTCTTTACTTGCATTCATTTTAGTGCTAAAAAATCCCAAAGTAAGCTTAGTAGCACTTTCATAATTTGCCAAAGCTTTTAGATTAAGCTTTTCTAAAAATAGATCAAGTTCAAGTTGGCTTTTGAATAATAATTGCTTAAAATCTTTTAAAAAAAGCTCCTCACTAGCACTAGCAAAGCTTCTAAAACTAGCAAATTCTTTTTCACTTTCTAAGGCATTTTCTTTTTGTAAATTTGAAAATTGAGCCTTAAAAAGCAAAATTTGCTCTTCTAAATGAGTAAAAAATAAGGAAAAATCATCTTTAATTTGACTAAATTCTAAAGCGATTTCATTTTTTAATCTTTTAAATTCCTTATTCATTGCTTCAGAATTATAAAACATAGCCAAAAACGCATCATCACTTGAAAGATATGGCGCTTTATAAGCAACTTTTTCATAAAGATTTTTCTTAAACAAACCCTTAGCTTCTTTATAATAACTACTATCTTTTTCTTTGATAAATTTTAAAATTTCTTGAGAAATTTTTTCTCCAACAAGTTTTAATTTATCTAAACAATTATGATTTAAAATTTTTATTTTTTGCTCTAGCTTGCTTACTTTGAAAGTTTGCAAAATAGTATTAAATTTAAGCTCTAATTGCTCTAGTGCATTTTGAAACAAATCATATTGATTTGATAAAAGTTCGCATAAATTACTAAGTTTTTCTTTGATAAAATCTTTTTTAATACGCTCATAATCAAGCTCTTTTAAATACTCATAAAGCAAAGGTAAATTTGACTTTTGCAAATCAATTTTTGCTTCTTTGCATGAAATTGCGATGATTTTTTCAAAATACTTATCAAAAACTAAATGAGCATAATTTAAAACATTTTCTAGCTCATCTTGACTTAGCTTATCTTTTTGATTAAGCACACAAATCCCACCACGCTCTAAAAGCTTGGCATTTGCTTTTATAGCATCTTCTTCACTTTTTTTACCTGCATTATCAATCAAACTAAGCCAAATAGCACTATGCATAAAAGAAAGCTCTTTAAAAGTAGTTAGCGTATCGGTGGTGTTTGCATTTAAACCTGGGGTATCTATAAGTGTGATATCTTTTAAAAGCTCAATAGGTGCAAAAAGGTGCAAACTTTTAGTTTCTTTTAACTCATTTCTTTGATCGCTAAATTTAGAAAGTTCGTCTATATCAACAATCTCATCACTGCCATCTTCATATTCAACTCTTAAAAAATACTCCTTAGCATAGCGTAAAAAAGTGGGCTTAAAAGTCACTGGAATCACGCCTGTTGGCAGGCATTCTTTTTGTAAAATTAAATTTAAAAGCGTAGATTTACCACTAGAAAATTGCCCTATAATAGCCACATTGATGGCTCTTTTATAGCTAGCTATAATCATCTCAAGATCTTTTAAAAAGACATCATTTAAATGCAAACTTGGTTCCAAAAATGCATTTTTGATTGCTAAGATTTTTCCTTCAAAACTATCATCAAAGCTTTTACAATAAGCATTTTCATAAGCTTTTAAAAAATCATTAATCAAATCATTTTGCATTTAAAAGCTCCGTTTTTAAAGTCTTTAAACTTTGTAATTTTGTATTGTTTTTTTCTAAAAACTCTTTGGAATTTTGTTCATTTTGTTCTATTTGCAAAATCAAGTCTTTTAAGTCTTTGATTTGTTCTTCTTGCTCTTTTTCATATAAATTTAAACTAAGCTCTAAATTAGCAAAAAATTCTTGATTATTTTTTAAATCTAGGGCAATTTTTTCTATATTAAATGTTTGTAATTTTTCTAAAATTTGATTTTCTAAAGAGCTTTCTAGTTTATAAATATCTTGCGTGGATTCTAAATTTTTTAAAAGTTCCGCTTTTAATGCCATAAAAAGATCATTGGTAAAAATGCTTTCTATTTTTGTTTCCACCTTACTTTTAAAATCATCACAATTTTGTTCTAAAATAGCTTTTAAAAAATCATATTTCACACTTAGAGTGTTTTTAAGCTCATTAATTTTATACTCACTTTGCTGTTTTAGCTCTCTTAAAAGATCAAAAATTCCATCTTTTAAAGTCGTATCGATGATGGTATTTAGTCTTTGAGTGTTGTTTTTGATTTTATTATTTTGATTATATTTTAACTCATCTATAAGTTTTTCTTTTAATTTTTTAGCTAGTAAATGCAAAAGTGTTAAAATTTCTTGAGTATTTTCATCTTTTGTGTTAAAAATAGCACTTAGTTCTGCTTTTACTTGCATTAATTTTTCTTTTTTTACTTTAAAATTATTGATAATAGTTTGATTTTGTTTATCAAGCTCAAAGCTTTCGTAATTTAGCATTTTATTAGAAAATTTAATTTTTTCTTCTATTTTTTCTAAATGTAATAATAATTCTTTTTTATAAGCACTTAGAGCAATTTTGTTTTTATCATATAAGCTTTTAGCTATAAGTTCTTCTAGTGTTAAAATATTACTTTGTTCTAAATTTCCACCTTTTTTTTGATAAAAATCATTGGCTAGTTTTGAAGAGATACACGCAAAATCTAAATTATCTAATAATTCTTGGCTAAGCTGCTTTTGTACTAAATTTTCTTTGAGTTTATTTTTAGTATAGCTAATTACTTCTTGCAAGTCTTTTTGACTAAGCAAGTCAGCCTTAGTAAGCACAATCAAAAGCTTACTTACCCTTGAAGTTAGCAAACATTCTATAATAAAATCACAATCTTTTTGGCTAAGACTTTGAGAAGCATTCATAAGGTGGATTAAAAAGTCAGCCTTGCTTATATACGCTTTTGTTAAAAGCTCTCTTTGGATGATCACATCATCAAGTCCTGGAGTATCAACTATACAAACATTATCTTTTAAAAAATCAAGCGATGCAAAAAGCTCTATTTTTTTAATAAGTGCTGAGATTTTGTTTTTTGCACTAGTGTAATTTTTTAATTCTTCAATTTTTATTTCTATATTTTTATTTTCTTTTTCAATATATTCATTTAGATTGAAATTTTGCTCTAATTGTTTTATAAGTTCTTGCATATCTTGATTATCTTTAGAGCTTTTTAAAATATCTTGCCATTCTTCATCATTCCAAAAATATATCTTAGCTTTTTGGTCTTTGCCGTATTTTAAAACACTCAAATTTGCAGTTTCAGGCACATTAGATACACCTAAAAAATCTTTTTTTAAAAGCGCATTTAGCATGCTTGATTTACCTGCATTTACCACACCCGTTACCGCGATAGAAAAATCAATATTGCTAAATTTAACCAAAGCTTCTTGTAAGAGTTTTTGAGCTTTTTCATCCTCGCAAAGCTCTTGTAAGTTTTGATTAATGAGATCTAGTGTTTGATATGAGTTTTTAACTTCTTGCTTGTAATCTTTTTGAATAACTTTTTGCCTAGATACAAAAGCACATATTAAAGTATTATCGGTGATTTTTTGAAGTTTTTCCAAGGCTTTTAAAAGCTCGTTTTTGTCTAAAATTCCCAAATTTAAAGCATTAATAAAACAAACCTGTGCATACTGTATACCATAAAGATCTAAGCGTAAATTTAAACTTTTCATCAAATTTTTAAATTCATTTAAAGCGCTAAATCTTTCATAATTATCAAGATTAGTACTTAAAAGAATTGCTGCTTTTTGAACATCAATTAAACTTTCATCAAAAAGTGTATTTGTATCAAGATAAACACTATGATTTTGCCAAATTTGTTTTAGTAAGGTTTTAAGTGCCCCCTTTTCTTGGGGGCTAGGATTATTTGTTTCTTTGAGCGACAAGCTGTCTTCTCATATAAGCGATTTTGCTTTGTAAAGGTAGTTCTTTTGGACAATTATCTTCAC
The DNA here is from genome assembly GCF_025773025.1 of Campylobacter sp. CNRCH_2013_0855. Lineage (NCBI taxonomy): Bacteria > Pseudomonadati > Campylobacterota > Epsilonproteobacteria > Campylobacterales > Campylobacteraceae > Campylobacter > Campylobacter sp. CNRCH_2013_0855. The sequence continues at coordinate 98,539 of NZ_JAKMTE010000001.1, forward strand.
ATGCAAGTAAAGACATACATCCAAATACACCATCATCATCGCCCACTAATTCATAAAAATCTTCTATGGTTCTGTGATCATGTGGATCTTGTAAATATCTAGCTGTTCTTAAAAGCCCAGTAGCTGCGATAAAGTCAGGTCTCATTAACTTAGTTGCACAAGAAGCAACACAAATTCCACACTCTATACAACGATCAAGTTCAAAAGTCTCATCAGCAACTTCTGGCTCAATACGCTCTTCAAGTTTAGAAATATCTGTTTCTTTTTCATTATGCACCCAGCTTTCAACGCGTTTGCACATACCATCAAACCACTCACCTGTATTAACACTTAAATCTTTTATGTGTCTAAATGCAGGTAAAGGCATAAGTTCTATAACGCCATCTGGATAGTCTTTTGTCAATGTTTTGCAAGCAAGTTTTGGCTTACCGTTAATCATCATAGCACAGCTTCCGCAAATCCCTGCTCTACATACAAAGTCAAAACTCAAATCCGCATCCATTTTTTCTCTGATTTGAGTTAAGCACACAAAAATCGTCATAAATGGAGTTTCTTCAAGCTCATAAGTAACAAAATGAGGCTTAGAAATTTTACTTAATGGATTATATTTAAATGCTCTTATTGTTAATTTTCTACTCATAATCAACTCCTATTCTTTGATTTGGTGCTTTAAATTTAGCTTGTAATTCATAAGGCATTAAAGCATGTTGAATTTCATATCTACCTTTGCCTTCTGCTTCCATTTTTTCACGGATCGCATCAACTTCAGCTTGACGTTTTTCGCTTAATGGGTTTTCAATAATATTTCCTTTAGCACCATAACCTCTAAATGCAGGTGGAATTTCCATTTTCATAATATCAAGATCTTCATACTCAACTCTAGGCATACTTTCACCTTCTACCCAGTAAGTATTTGTTCTTTTCATCCAATTTAAGTCATCTCTTTTTGGATAATCTTCTCTATAATGAGCCCCACGGCTTTCTGTTCTTAAAAGCGCACCATAAGCAACACATAAAGCAATTTTTAGCATTCTTGGAACTCTATAAGCTTCTTCAAGCTCTGGGTTTGCACATTTTAATTCTTTATCATGTACTTTTAAATCAAGTGATTTATGATATAACTCTTCAAGCTCTTTAACCGCTTCTTCAAGACCTTGACCTGTTCTAAAGATAGCTACTTTTTCCCACATAATGTCTTTCATTCTATTTTTGATTTCAAATACATCATGTTTTCCTTCTTTACTTACAAGAGATTTTAAGTAATCATACTCCTTAGAAAGGAAAGATTTAACGATATTTGTATCAATATCATTACCATTTTCTTTACAATATTGTGCAAAATAATCCCCTACAATCATACCTGCAACAACAGTTTCTGAACATGAATTTCCACCCAAGCGGTTAAATCCGTGCATATCCCAGCAAGCTGCTTCACCACATGCAAAAAGACCATTTAACCATTGGCTTTCGCCAGTTGGTTTAGTTCTAATACCACCCATTGAGTAATGTTGCATAGGTAAAACTGGTGCCCAACCTTTTGGACCCTCATCAGCAGGATCAATACCATTAAATGTCTTACAAATATCTTGAACATCACGAAGATTTTTTTCAACATGAGCACGACCAAGGATAGAAATATCAAGCCATAAATGATCTCCATAAGGGCTTTTTACACCTTTTCCTTTTCTAATGTGCTCCATCATTCTACGACTTACAACATCCCTGCTTGCAAGTTCTTTTTTCTCAGGCTCATAATCAGGCATAAAGCGGTAACCATCAACATCTCTTAAGATACCACCATCACCTCTACAACCTTCAGTTAGTAAGATACCACTTGGTACGATTGGAGTTGGGTGAAATTGTACTGCTTCCATATTTGAAAGTCTGCAAAGTCCAGTCTCAAGTGCGATAGCAGCTCCTGTACCTTCGCAAATTACTGCATTTGTAGTTTGTTTATAAATTCTACCATAACCACCTGTTGCAATCATAGTTCCTCTAGCAACATAAGCAATTAATTCTCCATTGGTTAAATCTCTAGCGATAGCCCCTAGACATTTTTTACCATCATGGATAATTCTTACTGCTTCCATTCTATCGATGATTTTAACTTGATGTTTAATCGCTTCATTTGCCACACCATATAACATACAATGTCCTGTTGCATCAGCGATATAACATGTTCTCCATTTTTTAGTACCACCAAAGTCTCTTGCATTTATAAGACCATGTGCTTCTTCTTTTTCTTCAATGGTAGTTTTTTGAGCATTGATAACAACAGTTCTAGGTCCTTTTGTAACCCTAGTCCAAGGTACACCCCAAGCAGCAAGCTCACGTACAGCTTTTGGAGCAGTTTGTGCAAACATTCTTGCAACTTCTTGATCACAGCCCCAGTCAGACCCTTTTACTGTATCAGCAAAATGCACATCTTCATTATCTCCCTCACCTTTAACACTATTTCCTAAACTCGCTTGCATACCACCTTGTACAGCAGCTGAGTGAGATCTTTTAACCGGACAAATACTTAATAAAGTTACACTTTGACCACTTTTTGCAACTTCAATAGCAGCTCTTAAACCTGCAAGACCACCACCGATAACTAAAGCATCACTATATTGTATGTTCATATTTAGCTCCATCATAAGTTTTTACTATTTGTGCCACAGAGTTGTTTTGGTAATTATTAAAGCCTATTTTTGCAAAAGCAGCCAAGCTTAATACACCTAAAACTAAGAAGAAAATACTAATAAACCATTTTGCTTTTTTAAGTTTTTTACGACTTTCTTTTGCATCTTTTCCTTCAAACCAACCCCATTTTACACATAATCTATAAAGACCAATACTTCCATGTAATTCAACACAGATTAATAATGCAATATAAAATAACCACATAAAATGGCTTACTACTCTATCACCTGACATATCAGCACTAATCTTATCTGCATTAGTAATGATAAAAATTAAGTGTGCAGAACCCAAGAAAAACATTACAAAACCAGTTGCAGCTTGGACCCACCATAAAGAAGAATCGCCATGATTCATATATTTTAAGTGTGTTCTACAAAGTTGGTATTGTCTGAAATTAATAGGAAATTTTCTCATTGCAAGACCTGCATGCACAAAGAAAATAACCAAAACACAGGCAGCTAAGAAAGAAGTGATGTAGCTCATCATAGGGCTATTAATGATAAATTTTAGTTCTAAAAAGTGAACCACTGAATCAAAAAAATCATCACTAACCAAAATGGTAGAAACGAACAACATATGTGCCCACATAAACAAACCTAAGATTAAGCCTGTTGCACTTTGAATATAGTCAAGTTTTGCTGGCATTTTACTTTTTTTGCCATCAACACTCTTGCCTAAAAAACCTTCAATGAGTTGGCTCATATTTACTCCTTTTAAAAGTTGATAAGTTTTAATATCGGAGCAATTATAGAACTTTTATTCTTAAAATAAATAAAAATTTATAAATTTTTTTTAATATTTCTTAAATAAAAAGATAAAATTAGTCCTAATAAGAACATTAATAAGCTTAAGATTTGACCCATGCTCATACCAAAAGCAACAAAGCCTATACCAAAATCAGGCTCTCTAAAAAACTCACATACAAAGCGTGCTAGAGCATACAAAATCGTATAATAAGCAATTAATTCTCCATTGTATTTTTTATATTTTTTTATTAGTAGTAAAATAGCAAAAACTACAAAACCTTCTAAAAATGCCTCATAAAGCTGCGATGGATGACGCAATATTCCATCTACATAAATACCCCAAGGTGCTTCTGTAGTTCTACCAAATAATTCTTGATTTAAGAAATTTCCAATACGGCCAAAAATATAACCACATGGCACACTAATAGCTACCAAATCAAGATATTTCCATAAATTTTGCTTATTTTTTTTACAAAAGGCATAAGTTGCTATCAAAAATCCCACAACAGCACCATGATAACTCATACCCCTAATCCCTACGAATTCTCCATTATAAAAAGGATTAAAAATTTGCCAAGGATGTGTAAGATACCATAAAGTATGTGCATCATAAATTAAAATATAACCTATTCTTGCACCTAAAATCACCCCTATTTCTACCCATATAAAATAGCTATCAAGCATAGCTTTAGAAATTCCCATATTGTCTTTAATCGCATAGTATTTTGCAACCATTAAAGCAACGAGCAAAGCTAGCACATACATAATGCCATACCAATGCACTTTTAAACCAAAAATTTCAAAAGCTACCACATCAAAATTTGCATAAATATTTTGCCAAAATTCCATAAAAAGCCTTTATTATAAAACATATAATATAGCAAAAAATTGTTATAATTATAAAAATCGCAAGGAGAGAAAATGAAAAAAATATTATTATTTTTTAGCATAATCTTATTTTTAAGTGCTTGCACTGGTAATCAAAAAACATATTATATTTCTATGCCAAATTTTAAAAGCACTTTTGAAGAACACAACCACACAAATGCTAATAACCCTAAAGTCAAAATCAATAATGTAGAAATTATAAAAAGTACTTTTTATAGTTCATATTTTGAGCAATCTACTCTAAATCAAAGAATCAATAAAAGCCTAGAATTACTCAAAAAACAACTTTTAGAAGATAGCAAAGTATTGCTTCAAAGTAAAGGATATATTATAGATAATGAAAATCCTGATTATGCCTTTAATATAGTTATTAATGCTAATTTATATGAAGATAAGGTTACAAGAAATTCAAGTCTTAGAGGTGATAGTGTAGAGTCTTCTTTTATGATTATTTTAGAAGCTCAAAGTCATTTAAATAATTTACATCAAGAAGATACTTTCCAAAGCACAACAAGCTCAGCAAAATTAAACGATCCTATTATCTTAAATTATCCTATAAAAGGTCAAGCAAGCATAGAAAGCTTTAGAGAGGTATACAGTGCTGTTCCTACTCAGCTTAATGAAAGTCTTGCAGCAAGTGCTTTAGAAATTGATAAAGTTTTTGTTGCTTTTTATAAAGAAATCACATCTAGTTTAAAAACTAACATCAAAGAAATCAAAGAAGAGCCAAAAGCACAAAAAAACTCAGAAGTTCAAGATGCAAAACAAAGCAATAAAGAAGAAGTTACTCCTTATCAAAATAATGAAGTAATTATTTTTGAATAGGTGATGCATAAAATACTTTAATTCTAAATTTTAAGTTAATATGCTTTTCCTCTGCTTTAAATTCTATCGGAGTTGAAATTTCGATTAAATTTTTATAATTTCTCAGGTCATTTAAGAAAGAATAAAAAGCTTGAGGTTTTTTCATTTTCACATTAACTCCAAATTGATATTTCAAATACTCCGATTCTTTTTGTATAGGAATAAGATTAATTTTTATATCATCAAAATAATTTTTCATAAAATTCATTAATTCTTTTTGAGAAAAATCAGTACTAATTTGATTTAAATTTTGCATATTAGCATTTTGAAAATCAGCAATAACTTTCTCCAAAGCTTGTAATTCATGTAAAGCTTTAGTATTTTGAATTTGTTGTTTAGCTAATTTTGAATGTTCAATTTTATAATCTTTTAAAAAAGGCATAATTAAAAATAAAATCAATAATGCACAAAGTCCAATAAAAGAAAAAGAATAAATTAATATTTTTAATACATCTGCTTCTTCTAAGCTTTTATCATTTTTATTCATAAATTTTCCTCTGGTATGGTAATATTAACACTAACAAAACGATACCAACCATTTTCTAATTGATAATAGCTAACCTGAGAACTTGAAAAAATACTTCTTAAAGGTGTTTCCAATAACAATGCGAACATTTCTTTTGAAGGTGTAATACCTCTTAGTATTAAAGAATTATTCTCCATTAAAACCTCATCAAGAGAAATATCCTTGGGAACTAATGCAAAAAGGTTTTGTATACTTTTTAATAGTGTTTTATTTTTACCTTCTCTATTTTCTTTTGTCAAACTACCCAAAATCAATTCTACTTTATCATTTTGTCTCAACAACTCCTTGTATTTAATTTTACCAGCATTAATTTGAGTTATAGTTTGAATCAATTCTTCTTTTTTATTATCTAGTTGTAGCCGTGTAGAATAATTTTTAAAAACTAGTATTATGAATAATAGAAAAATTAAAGCTACACTAATACTTGTAAAATAAATCCAAATTCTGGTAAAAAGATTAAAAATTGGCTTTGTCTTAGGTTTAATTAAACTATATCTCATAATCTTAAATCCTTCACCATGAGATCATTCATTAAATTTAAAGTATCTACAAATTCAATTTTTGGTTTGATAAAAAGCTCGTTCTCTAAATAATCTAAAGAGGTTGAACTAAAACTTTCTTCATCAAAAATCACAATCTCTTCTAAAAAACTATTTTCATATAAAGGATTATGATAAAATTCTTTAACACTTGAAATAATATATTCTATCATTTTCATATCAGAACTAAAATTTTCTAAAGAATTTATAGGTCTATCTTCTTTTTCATCTTCTAATTCTTCAAGTTTATCAAGCTCTTGACTCATTTCTTCTAAACTTTTTAAATCATAATTTTGTTCATTTTCTTCTTCTTGATTTTCATCATCAATTTGTAAGTCAAATTCTTCTTTAATATCATCAAAAAAATCATCTTCATCATAATTTTGACTTGCTATATTAAAATAGCTTCCAAATAATATAGTTTCATTTTTACAAATTAACATCGCAACAAAATCATGGTATCTATACACATAAAGGCCTATTTTTTCTTCAAAACCTCTATTTGTTATACAATAATAAAGTAAAGAAAAAGGTGAATAAAGTAAATCTAAACCACCAAAAACCTCATAATCTTCTTGGTAAGATTTTAAAGAACTATGAGAAACATACAACAAACTATTGCTAAAAGAAATGCATTTAACACTATTCGCATCTACACCAAATTTAGAAAGTTCCTTAAAATTTAAACTTGGCACTACTCCTTGAGCAATAGGAGTAAAAAAAGCACAAATATAATAAATTTGAAAATCTTTAACTAAATTCTTAACATATTCTATAGCTTTTTCTTTATCTTCAAAGCTCTTTTCAAAAGTATCAATAGGCTGAGATTTTTTCCAAGTATGACATCTTATAATATACCGTTTTTCATCATAACAAATACTAATTAAAAGCTGTAAAATATATTTTCTAAAAAAAGATAACATAATGTTTATCCTTTATCTATTTGACTTATCATATCAAATTTTTCTTTTATCAATACTTTAGCTTCTTCTAAATTTAAATTTTGTATTTTTATTTCTTTACTCAATCTATAAGTAATTTTAGAAAAAGGTTTAGGTAAAATCATTTTATCCCAACTTTTAAATTCCCAAAAGGAACTTGCCTCATAATTTAGTAAAAAAAGTGGAGCATTTTTTTTCAAAGCAATCATCACAGAACCATCAGAAACACTATGATAAGGTCCTCTTGGGCCATCTGGAGTAATAATCACATCATCACCTTGATCTAAAATTTTAAAAGATTGTTTTAGCAAAGCCAAAGCACCTTTACTTGTACTACCTCTTAGAGTATCTAAACCAAACAAAGCAATATTTCTAGCAATGATTTCCCCATCTTTATGATGTGAAATCATCACATAAGCTTTTTTTCCTTTAATGCCCATCTTACGATAAGCAAAAGGCATGAGAGCAAGACGCCCATGCCAAAAAAGTATCACACACGATCTTTTTGGAAGCTTTTGTCCTAAATAAACCTTTCTACAAGTTAAAAAAATTAACCATTGTAATAAAAAAATTCCAAAAGCTAAAAGATTAATCTTAAAGGATTTCGCCATTTAACACCATACGTCTAGGATTGGTGATTTTTACTTTTTTCATTTGTCCTAATAACTCTTCACTACCTTTAACTTGAATCAAAAAATTATTATCACTTCTACCTGCTACAAAACCTTCGCTTCTTAATTCTTCAAATAAAACTTCAAATTCTTTATCTTTTTGCTTTGCAACAATTTCATCTAAAATTTCTGTATGTCTTGCTTGTAAAATACTCAAGCGTTTTGAAGCTATATCATCAGGAATTTGATTTGGCATAGTTGCAGCTTTAGTTAGTGGTCTTTTAGAGTATTTAAAAGAAAACATTTGCTCAAAACGCACTTTTTCAAGCACATCCATGGTATCTTCAAAGTCTTTATCGCTCTCTCCTGGAAAAGCCACAATCACATCAGTAGAAATACTCACATCTTTACACATAGAACGCAATTTCAATGCTCTATCTAAATACCACTCTTTAGTATAACCGCGTTTCATAGCTTTTAAAATTTCACTTGAACCACTCTGTAAAGGCATATGCATAGACTTACATATTTTAGGATTTTTAGAAAAAACTTCTAAAAATCTATCATCCATATGCAATGGATGTGGGCTTGTAAAGCGGATACGCTCCAAACTTTCGATTTCACTTAACTTTTCCAAAAGATCTGAAAAATTAATCTTTTCATGTGTATTAGAAAATCTTTTACCATAATTATTAACATTTTGCCCTAATAAAAAAATCTCTTTAGCACCTTTAGAAACAGCTTTTAGTGCTTCATTTTTAATAATCTCAAAAGGTATAGAAATTTCATCTCCTCTTGTGTGTGGCACTATACAATAAGTACAATGCTTATCACAACCTATGGAGATATTAATAAAAGTTTTATAAAGACTATTTCTAAAATCCGCAAAAGCATAATTACTCTCATCAAAATCTATATCATTACCTAAAAATTTTGGCGTATTTACAGCCTTTGTAATTTTAGAAACATTTCTAGCGCCCAAAACAAAATCCACATTTGGAGCGCGCTTAAAAATCTCATCTCCTAAATGCGAAGCAGTACAACCACAAACTCCTATTTTAGCTCCATTTTTTTTGATTTTTTCAAAGCTTCCAACTTCCGAAAAAAGCTTATGTACAGGTTTTTCACGCACTGAGCAAGTATTGATTAAAATCAAATCTGCTTCTTTTGCATCTTGAGTTAATTCATAATTTTCTTTTTCTTTAAGTTCGGCTATCATATGCTCTGAATCACGCACATTCATAGCACAACCTAAAGTTTGTATAAAAAGTTTTTTACTCAAAGAATGTGTACCTCATACATAAAATCTGTATCATCTAAACCATATTTGATCGTTCTATGATAAACACATTTTCCTTTTTTTTCAAAATGCTCTACTAAAGCAATTAATTGCTTATGCGCATTGTCTTTATCAAAATAGAAAAATTTTTGACCTTCTTTATCTACAGCCTTTTCAATACTTTCCAAACTTATACTTTTTGGCTTTTCATCAACAGAGGTTCTTGCTATTTTTAAATCCATATCATCATCCTCAAGTTTTTTTAATCTGAAATTATATCAAATTTTACTTTTAATTAAACTTATTAAAGATATAATTTTATTCTTCAAACTTTTAAAATCCAAAATTAAGGTTGTATTGTCATTATGGAAAAAATCACAGATATAATTGAATCCATTGCTAATGAGAAAAATTTACAAATAGAAGATGTAAGAGAAAGAGTTAAAAAAGCACTTATTAATACTGCTAAGAAAATTTATGGTGATAAGTATGAATTTTTTGTTGATTCAGGTAAAAATTTACAACTTTATCAAAAAATCATCGTAGTAGCTGATAATGATGAAAGATTAGAAAATGAAAATGAGCATTTTATCGCTTTAAGTAAAGCAAGGGCTGAAGCTAAAGATGTAGAAATTGGCGATGAGTTAACTTATGAGTGTTCTTTAGAAAATTTAGGTCGCACTGCTGTAAATATCTTACATAAAGAATTAGAATATAACATTCAAAAACTCTTAGAAGAAAAAATCTATGAAAAATACCAAAAAATGGTAGGACATATGGTTTTTGGTAGCGTAGTAAGAGTAGATAGTGAAGAAAATACTTATGTAGAAATTGATGAGTTTCGTGCATATTTACCTAGAAAAAATCGTATCAAAGGTGAAAAATTTAAAGTAGGTGATGTGATTAAAGCTGTTATTAGACATGTATATATTGATAAATCGGGTATGAGAATGGAGCTTAGTAGAACTAGCCCAAAATTTTTAGAAGCTTTACTAAAAGCTGAAGTTCCTGAAATCAAAGATGGTCTTATAAATATTTATGCAAGTGCAAGAATTCCGGGCGAGAGAGCAAAAATCATCTTACAAGCTAATAGCCCAAGCGTTGATGCAGTAGGAGCAACTGTGGGTATAAAAGGAGTTAGAATCAATGCTGTAAGCAAAGAATTAAAAAATGAAAATATTGACTGCATTGAGTATTCTAATGAAATGGCAATTTTAATCACTAGAAGCCTAGCTCCAGCCATTATAAACTCAGTTAGTATTGAAGATAAAAAAGCCATTGTAACGCTAAATAGCGAACAAAAAAGCAAAGCCATAGGAAAAAGTGGTATTAATATACGCTTAGCTAGCATGCTTCTTGGATATGAGATAGAGCTTAATGAAGTAAATAATGAAGACAAAACTAATAACCAAGAAGAAGCGTTTAAAAACCTTAAAGCTTTATTTGGAGAAAATTAAAGCTGCTTGCCGACGGTTTGTTCGGTAAGCTTTCTTTCTAAAACTAAATCTACTATAGGTTGTTCTCTTTTATTTGCCTTTTGGCAGTGATTTTTATCAAAAAAATCTGTGATTTTAATAACTATTTTAGCCCATCTTTTATCGCGTTCTCTCCAAGCATGAGATGATAAAGACTCCCAAGCATAGCCATTAAACAAAGTAGCATTGACAAAATGATCAAGCGCTCTCACACCTTGTCTAACCCTAGCAGGATTACCAAAAGTACCCACTATAACAATAAAAAGATAACTAATCACTGCTAAAGGAACGATAGCACAAAGTAGTATGGTTCCTGCTAATTTTTCTTTCATTTTTGCCTTTTTATAAATCTTATATTCATACCATTTGCTGATCTTATAGTTAGTCTTCCTACAATATCAGGTACAAAATTTTCTTCTAATTCTAACTTATAAGTCCTTAAAATATTAGCTAAAATCAAAACAGCCTCTTGCATAGCAAAGCCCTGCCCTATACACACACGCTCTCCCATACCAAAAGGCATATAAGTGTCTTTTTTAATCTTGCTTTTGTCTTCATGGCGACTTGGATCAAACTCATGTGGATTTTCCCAAAAACTATCATGTCTATGGATAAGCCATGGAGCTACTACTACGCCTGAACCTTTTTTAATAAGTTTATCTCTCATTTTGCTTTCATTTCTTGCTTCTCTAGCAAAAAAACCAACTGGTGGATAAAGTCTTAAACTTTCTTTAAACACATTTGTAAGATATTTCATTGCTCTAATATGTTCTATTTTAAACTCCTCATCACCCGCAACTTGCATGATTTCTTCATAAGCTTTTTGTTGCTCATTTGAAGAAATACTTAAAATATATAGTGTCCAAGTTAGCGAGCTTGCAGTAGTTTCATGGCCTGCTAAGAAAAGCATGGCAACTTGGTCTAAAATTTCATTAAAAGAAAATCTCTCATTAGTATCTGCATCTACCACCATAAGCAATGATGATAAAATATCTTCATATTTTCCTTGATCATTTAGGGCATTATCATATCTTGGTTTTATAATATCTGATAAAACCTTACGTATTACTCCACCCGCTTTAAGTCTTTTTCTCTCGCCCAAAAGATTTGAAAGCCAAGTTGGGAAGCGAAACATTCTTCGCATAGCTGTTTTAACTGTTTCTTCTTGCACAGTTACAAAAGCATCCAAAACAAGTTTACCTTTTTGCTCATTAAGTTTTGATGACATGATAGTTCTAAAAATCACATCTGCAGTTACAAAAGTCATAGCTTCATCTACTTCTATAACTGCTTTATCTTCATATTTTGCAAATCTTGCCATCATATCAGAAGCCGCCTCACTCATCAAATCAAAAACCTTAGAAATCCTTGTCATTTCAAAAGAAGGCCTTAAAAGCTCTCTTTGCTTTTCCCATACTCTATCGTTAGTTGTAAAAATGCTTATACCTAAAAGTGGCTCTAAAAGTTCATGTAAAAGTTGGCTTTTTGGGTATTCTCTAACCTCATCTACCATAATGCGTCTAACTTCTTTTGGATCATTTACTACATATAGATCAAATCCAGGCATTTTTACTCTACCCATCATCATCTTATAGCTTCGCTCATAAAGCCCATCAAGCCATGATCTTCTTTTTAGTAAAAAAGTAGTTAATGTAGAAGCTTTATTTTTATAAGGCTTTGGATGAAAAGGACACTGACCCATGTTTTTCTCCTATTTGATTTTTTCTTCTAATTTATTTTTACCTATGATAAATTCAAAAAAGTTATATACCCCTTGAATTTGCGTGGCAAATAAATATAAAAAATGTGCTTTATATTTGTCTTTTTTGATTTTTTTATAATCTATGCTTTTATATAAGGTATGAAATTTAGCCGAAAGGTATTTTGGACTAAATTGTGCTTTTACTCCGCTTGTGCGTATGAAATCAACTTGTGCAAAACAAGCCCCATCGATAATAGAAGTAAAATCATACCATATTAAATTTTTACTTCCTAAATACTCTAAATCTTTTCTAAACTCAAAAGATTTTTTTTGATAGCTTACTAAAGGTATGCATTCACCTAAAGTTAAGACTTTTAAATTTTCAAAAGATATATTTTCATCTTCACATTTTCTAAGCACTTTTGCTAAAACATTTATGCAAAGCACCGTTCCTACGCTATGTGTGCTTAAGATGAGCTCATAGTTTTTATCATTTGCATTTTCTTTTAGTTTTTCAAAAATAACTCTAGCAAAATCATCCATTCTTAATTCAAGTTCACCTTGAGAATTTTTCTCCCAGTTTGCACAAAAAGAACAAATTCTAGCTATCCAAAAAACAGCTAATTTCTTGCCTAGTTTATAAAGCATTTTTGGCAAAAATACTAATGATAAAATAAAAACCAAAATTCCCAAAACAGTATGAAAATTTTGCAAATAAAACAAGCTTCCAAAAGCACAAACTAAAGTAAAAATCAAACTCAAAAGTACATAAAAAAATGGATAATAGCCTGTGATGAGTTGGTGCGGGGATTCTTTGCCAAATTTTAAAAAAAGCCCTGTTATAGTATAAATTCTAAAAAAACTATAGCAATCACTCAAAGCATCTTTTATACCTTCTGACCAATTTTTTTTGACTATATCATTCCAGCTTAAAAAAGTATAAGTGGTGTTTGTATATGGAGTTTGAATTTGCCAAAAAGCATATGCATTAACTTGAGCTTTTGATAAAGTATAATCATAATTTAAAAGTGTATTTTGCTCAGCTAAATTTTTTTTAAACATAGCATAATAATGCCTATATCCTCTAGGATCATAACCAGCTATATAAAAAACATCTCTTTTTTGACACAATTTATCCATTAAAATCCCAAATAAACTCAAAATGAATTTAAAAATATAGCTAAAGTTGTTATCTTTGTCAAATGCTTATTTAAAGGCAAAATGAGGGGTTTTTACTCTGAAATTATTCATTAAAAAATATTTTATAAAATAAATAAAAATTTATAAACAAGAAAGAACTTATGGATGTAATCTTACTAGGTGGTAGCAATAGTGTAGTTAAAAATGGTCTTAGAATAGGTCTTGAAAATAAAGACATTACACTACATAATTACGCTTTAGGGCTTAGCACTTCTTTACAAAATCTTTATGAGTTAATACGCCATGAAAAAACTATAATCAAAAGTGATTTTCTCATTAGCGAATCAAATATCAACGATTATCTAAGTCCTATGAATTTAAATATCATACTTAGAAATATTGACTATTTTTACGAAGAACTTTACAAAGCAAATAAAACTACAATAGTACTTATACTCCCCATACCAGCTTGTAATGATAAATCAAAAGCTATCAATGAAGCTCATAGGAAAAATTGTGCTTATTATGGTTTTAATCTAATCGATGTAGACTTTTACTACCAAAAAAATAATCTTTATGATTTTGATCAAAGCTATAAATTCCATCCTATGCCACTAGCTATGCAAGAGCTTGGAAAAAACATCGTTAAAAATTTACATAACTTTAAAAAATCCAAAGAAAATATCATTTGCTCAAAAAGAAAATATCATATCTTTGCACCTTCAAATTTAACCAAAATAGAGCATAAAAACTCATTTTTTTGTGAAAAAACTACAAAGATTAAAGCTAATGAAAAAATTATTTTTCCAAAAGAGTTAAAAGACTATCAAATCTTAGGCATACATACTTGGAATCACACTAACTCATCAACCCATGCTATATCATCTATAAGTATTGAAAACTCATCTTTTAAATTAATAAAAAATTTTGGACTTATCAATACTTTTCAAGATATACAAAATGAAAAAGCAATTTGTGATGAGCAAACCTTTTTGTATGTTAATACACAAATTATCAAGCAAAGTGAGGAAAGTTCAGGTTTAAGCATAGCAAATGAAAAAACACCAAGGCTTGATTATGTGGACTTAATAGGAATTTTACTTTTAGAAAATGATAATGATAAAAAAATTGAATGCAAAATTCATCTTACAAATACCCATGATTCTTTAATACCACCTATAGCATTTTATAAAGAATTAGCACTAGAGTACCATGAACTAAAAAAACTTGATATACAAACATTTTTACAAAGTCAAAATCATAATCTTTTGCGTTTTTTAAATCACAAAGGCTTAAAAAATGAATATGAAATATTCATCCACCAAAATAATAAACTTTATGGAGCTAGTTTAAGGATAAAAGATAGATTAAGCTATAAACTTGGGGAAGCTATCATGAAAAATAGCAAAAGTTATTTGGATTGCTTTAAAATACCCTTTGAACTAAGAAAAGTCAAAAAAGAGCATTTTAAAAATCAAAAAGATCAAAAAAATCTACCACCGCTAAAAGCCTATGCAGACTACAAACACGCTCAAATAGCCAAAACACACTTGCCTTATCTTTTAGGTAATGCACTTTTGCAAGCTTCAAGAACCCCTTTTAAAATAGGCTATTTAAGCTTACCTTTTAAACTAAAAAAAATTGCAAAAAACTATAAAAAGAAAATTTAATCTAAACTAGTATTTTTGAAAAAATTTCCATTGATTTGGGTTTTATATATCACATAATTTCTAAATTTAGCGTGTAAAACAGCATCAGGTTTATATGCCCTGCACTCTTTCCAAAAGGTATGCAAGCTTTTTTGATAAGTCAAACCTTCTATATCATAAAAAGCTTTTCCCATAACTTTTAAAGGGCTATTGTGATATAAAGCAGAAAATCCTACTGTGCTATTTATGACTATAGTACCCCTTGCATTGATTAAGAGCGTAGGTAAGTGTAAGTCATGTACATATAAAATTCTGCCCTCGACATTGTATTTTAAGCTCAAATCTTCTATAAGTTTTGTGTAATCCCTATAACCACGGTCCATAGGATGGTGTTTAAAAACTAGGTATGACTTTGCTTTGGCATGATTAGCAAAAGAGATAATCACTTCTTCTATAAATTTTTCTGTAGTTTTTTTATAATGATGGGAGAGTTGAGTATCATTGTGTACTTGCAAAATAGCTAAAAAATACTTTTGTTTTAGGGAAAGAATTTTTTCATTTAAACTTTTTTCTGTAATTTTGTATTTGTTTTTTCTATATACTGAACAAAGCCAAGGTAAAAAGTCAAATAGCTTTAAACTTCTATGATGTAAAGAATTATTAAAATACCAAGAAAATAAAAAAGCAAAAAGCCAGTATAAAAATGAAGCAAAAGCCATATTTTTAAAAGTGCTTGAGAAAGTTTTAAATTTAAAATCTTTATCAAATTTTTTCTGACTTAGATAAAATTCTTTTTCTCTTGGTAAAGTGGAGTTTGCATTCACTCCATCTTTTTCAAAAGTAATGAAGTTTGGTCTTATATAACCTTCTTCAAAAATCCATACTTCAATACCCATTTGCTTAGCAACATTAATGGCTATCTCATGTACTTTTCTACAATCATTATACATAATGATAACCTGAATTTGTTTTTCTTCAAAAAGCTTTTTATAAAAGTCTTCAAGCTCGGCTAAGCTTTTAGTGTAATTAATGCTTTTAAAAGGGTAAAAGAAAAAATCTCCACCATTAAAATTTACTTTATAAACCTTAGCTTTTGGAATTTTTGTAGCAATTTTATAAAAAAACCCTCCCACAGGTCCTTGAAGCAATAAAACATTTTTACCAGAAAATTTTTTTAACTTTTTACTTAAATTCATCTAATCAAAATAAATTCTATCAATCTTCTTATTTTTCTTAATATATAAATTCTTATATCTATAAACCAACGCAAATAAAATTTAGAAAAATAATCTTTTTGCATTTTTAACATTATATCTAAAGCAAGCTCAACTTCACATAAATTTTTACTTTTTGGATGGATATACCTTGGATAAAGGATCAAAACACCAGCAACAAGTTCTTCTAAACTAAGCACTCTTGTGCGTCTTGAAATTTCATGTAAATCGCTTGTCAAACCCCAACCTGTATAAAAAGGCTTGCCATACACCACTACTTTTTTACCACGCAAAAGAGCATCAAAACCACTTGTAGAGGTTATAGTATGCACCTCATCACAAGCATTTATAGCACTATCTATGCTGACATTTTCTATAATCTCATCACAATATTTTAAAATAATGCTTTTATCTTTTAAACCTTTGCGGTTGCCACTTAAAACATCAGGGTGAGGTTTAAAAACTATAAAGGCATTTTTATCTGCCTTTCTTACGCTTTGTAAAAGTTTTAAGGTATCAAAGTCTGCACCACCTAAGATCATAGAAGCATCATCTTCTACTTGAGCTGGGATTAAGATGATTTTTTTGTTGGTATTAAAATTTAATTTTTCATGTTTTAAACCATTATACTTTGAAAATTTATTTTGTGTAATAATAGTGATGAGCTTTTTAGCTCTTTGTTTTAAACTCTCATCAAAAATGTGATTTTGCAAAATATCTTCTAAATCGCTTGGCTTGCTTGGATCAACATACAAGCCTTTACTATCTACTATCAAAGAAAAAGGACGTGTAAGATCTGAACCTAAAAAAACAGAGCGCAAAAAGCCATCTTCTACTAAGAAAATTGCATTTTTAAAATCTTTAGCTAGCAAAGCTTTATCATATTTTTTACCCCAAATGAAAATTTTATCTTCAGGATTTAAATTTGCTTTGTAAAGTTCATCAAGCGAATTTAAAAAAATGATTTTATTATTTTTGGTTTTAAAAAATGGCTTCATAAACCAACGCTTCCATAAAGTAAAACCTAAAAAATACAAAGTATTAGAATTAGCTTGTTCTATCTTTTTATACTTTGCTAAAGTATGAATAGTATCAAAAATATCGCTTTTTTTGTCTAAATAAGGATTAAAATACTCACTATATAAAATATAAGCAGCATAAAAAACTTCTTCTAGTTTTCTTTTTTTAAACCTTCTTTTACACTCTAACTTATCTTGGGTTAAACCCCAGCCAGCATAAAAAGGCATACCATAACAAACACACTCTAACCCCACCATCAAAGCTTCAAAACCCATACCAGAAGTTTTAGTATAGACTTTCTTAAAATGACTTAATAATTCTATGGGATTATAATTTTCTTTTATAATTACACATTTACTTGGTAAATCTTGTACATCAAAATCACTTTGTTTTTTACCACTTAATACATCAGGATGAATTTTAATGTATATTTTAGCATTTGGATTTTCTTTGATAGCATCATTTATGATATCTTGAGTTGAAAAACTATCAGCTAGGCCAAATTTAAGAGAAGCATCGTTTGCTACTTGAGTGATGATTAATACGCGTTCTTCATTAGCGCTAAAAAGCTCTTTTGACACGCAAAGATTATTATTATACTTACTAAGTTTTTCTTTTTTTATAAGCTCTATGGCTTTTTTTGCTTCCTCTAGTTCTTTAGAGCTAAATTTATAAGTATTTAAAATATTTTCAAGTTTAGATGGTGCAGTCGCATCGTAATAAATTCCTATATCGTCTTTGACGATAGAAAAACTTGGACTATTTTCTACACCTAAATTTAATGAGCGTAAAAAACCATCCTCTAAAAGCAAAAATTTTACATTATGTTTTTTTGCTAACTCTATAGCTTTTAAACCCGACTTTTTTCTACCCCAACCTACAAAAACATCTTCTTTTGTGATGTTTTTGTAGGTATGATATAAAGATATCTTATAAAAGTTTTTAACATTTTCTTTTAATTTTTTAGATGTGGTATAATTCTTCATGAAAATTCTTTAAAATTTATAATATATCATCTTTACAAGGAGGATAAATGTTTAATATATTAACTATATATAACTTTTGTAAAAGCAATAATGACTACAATTTTATCATAAAACTTTTAAAGCTAACATTAAAACAATATGAGTTGGAAACTTTATTAAGCTTTTGTGAGCTTTTAAAGAACCAAAATATAAAAGAGCAAAATATATTTGAAAACTATTATATTGGCTATAAGCTACCTCATATAGAAAAAGAATTTGATTTGTTAAGAGTTGGAGAAAATACAATTATCAACATTGAACTAAAATCTGAATTTACAGATGAAAATAAAATTCTACTTCAATTGAAAAGAAACTATTATTATTTAACAATGCTTAATAAAAAAATTATTTGTTGCGTATATATAAAACATAAGGATTTAATATATATATTAGAAAATAGCCGTTTGAAAGTTTATACAATAGATTTATTAATATTAAATCTTGGTGAAATTAAAGATTACGCTGAACATTTGGACGCTTTGTTTTCTCCGCTTAATTTTTTAATCTCCCCATTCAATAATACCACTAGTTTTTTAAATGATAAATATTACCTAACTCAACAGCAAGAAGAAATCAAAACCGACTTATTAAAAAAAATTAGAAATAATAAAATTTTCTCAATAGAAGGGGTAGCTGGGACAGGAAAAACACTTCTTATATACGACATAGCAAAAAACTTACAAAATAATTGTATTGTACATTGTGCTCAATCAAACGAGGGAATACAAAAATTAAAAGAAAACGGTTGGAATATCATATCAATTAAAGAGTTTAACAAAGAATGTATAAAAAGTTATGATATTATTATTATTGATGAATCTCAAAGAATAAGTTTAAATCAAGTTGATAATTTTATATCTACAGAAAAAATAATTATATTTTCACATGATGAAAATCAAAAGCTAAATAGTTTCAACGATGCTAAAAAAACCGTAGATAAAATCAAAAATATTTCGAATATAAAATATAAATTAAGTAAAAAAATAAGACATAATGAAGAAATAGCTTCTTTTATATATCAAATATTTGATTTGAACAAAATCAATAAATATAAGAATAAAAATTATAATTATAATAATATTACAATTCATTATGAAGAAAATATAGATAGTGCTAATAAATATATACAATATTTGAAAAATACAAAAAATTATAATCATATTTACCTAACAAATAGTGTACGTCGAAGAGAAACACTAGACGATATAGTTTTCAATTCCGATATGAGTGCTCATAAATCTATAGGACAAGAATATAACAATATACTTGTTGTTATAGATAAATACTTTTATTACAATGACAATAAGTTAGATTATAGAATAAGTACATATTATAATCCAATAGAAACTTTATTCCAAGCCATGAGTAGAGTAAGAAAAAAATTATTTATATTAATAATAGATAATAAAGAAATTTACACTAATTGCATGAAAATCATAAATAATATTAACTAGATTAGCATTTCGTTAAAACTCTTATAATCTTGCGGTATCCCTATATCAATAAAATAATCATCAAAAATTTTGGCTTGTATTTTCAATGCGTTATAGTTTGACTGCAAAAATTCTTCAAAAGAAAATTTTTTATCCAAATCAAATTCATCAAAAATATCTTTTTTCAGTAAGTATATACCACCGTTGATTAAGCCTTGTTTTTTAAACACCTTTTCTTCAAAAGATGTTACAATACCTTGATCATCAACATTTACAGTGCCATATCGGTCAAAATTTTGCATTTGTTTGAGTGCAATACAAATTTTACTATCATTTAAAGCAAGTTTTTTTAGATCAATATCAAATATAGTATCCCCGTTTAAAACATAAGCTTGATTTTGTATAAACTTCAAAGCATCTTTTATAGCTCCACCTGTACCTAAAAGTTCTTTTTCAATGTTATAGCGTATTTTTATACCATTAAATTCATCTTTAAAGAACTCTTGAATGAGTTCGTATTTATACGAAACACTTAAGATAACTTCAGTAATTCCTTGTTTTTTTAAATACTCTAAGACAAAGGTTAAAAATGGCTTTCCATTAATGGGCGCCATAGGTTTTGGAAGATCTTGCACCACACTTTTTAACCTTGTGCCAAGCCCTCCTGCTAAAACTATAGCTTGCAATCAAAACCCTTTACCAAAAAGCTCTTCTTCTACTATAGCACAGATAATATGACCTATCAAAATATGCGCTTCTTGAATCCTTGGTGTACAAGATGATGGTACTTTAATACAATAATCACAAAGTTCATTCATAGCACCGCCACTAGCCCCGGTTAAACCTATACTTAAAATTCCTTTTTCTTTACAAATTTCTAAAGCTTTTAAGATATTTTTACTATTTCCACTTGTAGAAATTCCTATAAATACATCTCCACTCACACCTTGTGCTTGCACTTGTCTTGCAAATAAATTTTCATAGCCATAGTCATTACCAATAGCTGTTAAAATGCTCGTATCAGTACTTAAAGCAATGCTTGCAATACCAGGTCTATCAAAGTAAAATCTACTCACAAACTCCCCAGCTATGTGCTGTGCATCAGCCGCACTTCCTCCATTGCCTGCTAGTAAAGTTTTATTACCATTTTTATAAGCATTGATTACTTTTAAAGACACCTCTTTGATTAAGCTGATCGCATCGCTATCATTTAAAATCTTAGTTTTAATATCAATTGAATCACTAAAATGAGATTTTATATATAAATTTAAATTTTCCATGATTTTGCTCCTTCTTTAGTAAAGTAGAATTCTTGCACATATCCTTGTTGCTCATTTAGAATTTTTTTAAGTTTATATTTTTTTATAGGATCAACCATAAAAAACATAAATCCCCCGGCACCAGCTCCACTTGTTTTGCCACTATAGGCACCATTTCCCATGGCTAAGTGATAAATTCTTTCAAGTTCATCATTACTTACTATATCAGAAATGATCTTTTTTGACTGCCATGACTTACCTAGGATTTGAGCTATTTTTTCAAAATCAGCTCTAAACAACGCTTCTTTCATATCTAGTGCATCTTGTTTTATCGCATGCATAGCATTAAGAGAGTTTTCATCTCCTAGTTTTCCTTTTTTATGCTCCTCTATGTCTTTAGCCTCTCTAGTAATATTTGTAAAATAAAGCAAAACTCTAGCCTCAAGCTCACTTGCTATCCAATTTTTAATGCGTAAAGGATTAACGATCACTCTTTTTTGATCATAAAATTCCATAAAGTTAAATCCACCAAAAGTTGCAGCGTATTGATCTTGTGCACCGCCTACTATAGCCATATCCTCTCGTTCAATCTCATACGCCAAACGTGCAATCTCATACTCACCTAAAGGTAAATTTAGCCACTCAGCAAATGCCTTGATGATACCCACCACCAAAGTAGAACTACCACCAAGTCCACTACCACTTGGCACATCTGAATAAGTATGTAAAGAAAAACTCAAAGGTTTTTTAATATAATCTTTTACTAAACGATTATAAATTGCTTTATAAAGATCTAGCTTGCCATCATTTTCTAAAAAATCTTTGCTTTTATACTCTACTTTTACATTTGTATCTGACGAATCAAAGATGATTTTTTCATCATCTCTTTCTATTAAAGTACAATGCACATATAAAGATATCGTCGCATTTAAAACATAACCTATATACTGATCGCAATATAAATTTATATCAGTACCCCCACCGGCTAAACCTAAGCGCAAGGGAGTTTGAGAACGAATTATTTTCATGATTTCACCTATTTAGTGGGATGTTGCCTTTTTTGATCTCATCCCTCCAATGATTTAATAAATCTTTAAACATCTTTCTAGCTGGAATTTCAGGCTTCCAATTGATATAACTTTTGATTTTAGTATTATCAAACATTTGATAGTCTGCATCAATAGGACGCAATCTTTCTTCATCTTGCTTTACTTTAATATCCTTTCTTGTGGAAAATCCTAAAAGTATATCTATGACTTCAGGAAGTTTAAAAGCTTCCTCCCCTGCTATGTTAAAAGCTTCTCCACAAGGTACTTTGCCTTTCGCGCTTTCAAGTGAAAGTAAATAATAAGCTCTTATTGCATCTCTGGCATCTTGAAAAGTTCTCACGCTTGATAAATTTCCCACTTTTATAATAGGATCTTGAAGTTCAGCTTCAATGAGTGCGATTTGCTTAGCAACCGTACTTTCAAAAAATACATCAGAACGCCTTGGACCGCTATGTGTTCCCATTCTAGTGACATAAGTTCTTATACCATAAGCCTCACCATAAAATCTTCCTAAATAATCAGTTCCAATTTTACTTATACTATAAGGACTTGCACCATGAAAAGGTGTTTCTTCATTTAGCTTTATACCTACTTTTGCACGCCCATAAACTTCACTAGATGAGCATACATGCACTACTGGATCATAGCCATCTTTGGCTTTTAGTAATCTAATGTTTTCTAAGATATTTGCTGTGCCTATGATATTAGTTTGTAAAGTCTCAATTGGTATATCAAAAGAAGTTTTTGGGTAAGATTGCGCCGCTAAATGAAAAATCACATCAGGACGCTTGGTTTCAAAAAGCTTTTGAATGCTAGAATAATCATTTAAATCCGCATAAAAAATGCTGATTCTGTCTTTTTTATTGATCCTATCATTTAAATGATAGATATTATCCATAGGTTCTTGCCAACGCATCATACCTATAACATCATAGTCAGTATTTTCTAGTAAAAAGTCCGCCATTTGTGAGCCAACTTGTCCAGTAAAACCAGTGATTAATACTGTTTTTTTCATGATATAATATCCTTAATTAATTCATATACTAATTGCTGATCAACACCTTGAACATTGATAGTTCC
Source organism: Campylobacter sp. CNRCH_2013_0855 (assembly GCF_025773025.1). Lineage (NCBI taxonomy): Bacteria > Pseudomonadati > Campylobacterota > Epsilonproteobacteria > Campylobacterales > Campylobacteraceae > Campylobacter > Campylobacter sp. CNRCH_2013_0855. Next base: position 121,664 of record NZ_JAKMTE010000001.1, read on the forward strand.
ATTCGTAAAATGATTAACAATAGCTTTAATTTCTTTATTATTTAAAGTTCCAGTAATACTATATTGAGAAGATAGACCAACAATACCTTTATTGATTATATTTAATCCGTAACTTTTCAGCCTTGCAACAACTAAGTCTATTTTATTTTCAGTACTCATTCTTACTCCTTATTTGTTATTAAAATATCTCTCTCCGAAAGAATAGGATTTTTAGTAGGCCAATCAATTCCTATTCTTTCATCATTCCATGCATAGGTAAATTGATCTGGAGCATCTAAATATTCGCCTTCATAAGCAAGTTTATAATAATACACTGCTTCTTTAGAGCTCACATAATGAGAATTTCCCATATTTGGCGGGATTAAAACAAGTTGTTGATTACTTGGACCTATGATAAATCTTTCCCATTTAAGATAAGTTGGAGAATCTTTTCTGCAATCAACCACGACTTGATGGACTTCTCCATAAACACAAGTAACTAATTTGTAAGTTTTTATATCCCCATGAATTCCACGCAAAACATTAAAATGCGAATTTATAAACTTATCATGTTTGAATTTAATTCCATTGGGAACTAGATTTCCTAAAAATTCTTCCGTAAATGCTGTCCAAATATCACCCCTTAAATCACTAAATTTATTTGGTGTGATGATATACACTCCTTTTAAAATTTTTGATTCTTGCATGTCAAATTCTATAGCCATCACGCAACCTCCAAGTCATACTTAAAAGTTGCAAACGAGGCTATTAATTTATATAAATTACCTACACCCCCCCCCTATAACTTTATTTAATAACTCTATTTGTTCGCTAATGCTAAACTGGTGATTACCCACAAAAAATCCTTTTTCGTGAATATATTTTGCATTTTTTAATTCCTGATGAATTTCATAGTCAAAATATTTAATCACTTCATTTTGTGTAAAATCTCCAGTAGCTATAGGACGGTATTCTATATCATTTTCTTCTAATTTTTTAATGATATCTTTTCTTTGCAATTTCGAATTTGGTCTAATCACCAAAGAAAATCCAAACCACGAACTACTTCCAATTTCTTTTTGTATAATAAATTCAGGATGGTTTTTAAAATATTCATAAAACAGTTTAGCATTTTCTCTACGGTGTTTTAAAAACATAGGTAATTTTTTAAGCTGTTCTATACCAATAGCCCCGCTCATTTCTACCGGACGTACATTATACCCTGGCAATACAAAACGAAATGACTCGCTAAACCAATCATCGCTTTTATTGGCTACTAAATTTTCTTTTGGAAGATTTCTAGTCCAACCATGTGCTCTTAAACATAGCAAAATATGATACAACTCTTCATCATCTGTAACCACAAAACCACCTTCCATTGTAGCCATATGGTGAGAAAAGAATGTTGAAAAAGTCCCCATAATACCAAAAGTTCCAGCTTGTTTACCTTTATACTCTGCTCCCATTGATTCGCAGTTATCTTCTAGCAAAATAATATCTTTTCCCTTGATAAGATCATTGATTGCATCAAAATCATTAGGGTTTCCCAATAAATTTACAATCATGATCATTTTTGTTTTATCACTAATAGCACTACTTAAAGCATCTAGATCATAATTTAAAGTCTCTAGATCTATATCTACGAATTTTAGCTTTAAACCATACTGGTAAAGCGGATAATAAGTAGTACTCCATGATACCGCAGGAACTATAACCTCATCTCCTCTTTTTAATTTAGGATTTTTTGTATAAAACAAGGCTGCTGTTGCTATCAAATTTGCAGTTGAACCTGAACTTGTCATAACCGCATACTTAGAACCTGTAAATTTAGCAAAATCTTTTTCGAATTCAGCCACCTTTTTACCCATAGTAAACATATCGCTTTTAATAACATCTTGTATTGCTTGTAATTCCTTTTCATCCCAAGTTGATGAAGCTAGTGTATATTTCATTTATTCTCCTTTATTTAAATACCAATCATACATCATTTTAATACCATCTTCAAGTTCAATTTTGTGCTTCCAACCTAAAGAATGAATTTTAGAACAATCCATCAAACGATCCATTGTACTATCTGGTCTATTAGGATTAAAAGTCAATTTTCCTTTAAATCCAACAATTTGTTTAATCATTTGAGCAACTTCTGCTATACTATAATCAACACCTGTTCCAATGTTAATATGCGTATTTTTTATTTTTTCATCTTTTTTATATAAATCAGAAAAATTTACATTTTCCATAACATAAATAGCAGCATCAGCCAAATCATCACTATGTATAAATTCTCTTCTAACTTTCCCTGTACCCCAAATTTCCACACAGTCTTTTGAAATACCAAAATCAGCTAAATACTTCTTCGCTTCAACAAATGATTTCATTTTTAAATCTTTTAAAATTTCATCCTCTCTTTCCTCTTCTAGTAGTTTAGCTAGATGAAATTTTCTAAGTAACGCCGGCAAAACTCTAGACTTTCCAAAGTCAAAATTTGCCCTTGTGCCATATAAATTATTCAAAGCTAAAGTTATAAAATTAGTTCCATATTGAATGTTATATGATTCACACATCAACGCACCTGATATTTTTGCAATACCAAATGAAGTCGCATTATACTCTAATATATCAGTCAACATGCTTTCTTCTTTAATAGGATTAAGAGTTTTTTCAGGATACATATAACCTGAACCAAAAAAAATTAATTTTTTTACTCCGAATTTGAAAGATTGATGGATGATATTATTTTGGATGGTTGTATTTTCGTATATAAAATCTGCTCTTTGAGATACATTAGCAGCTCCACATGGTAAAACTGCTGCTAAAAAAACATATTCTGGTTGCTCGTTTTTAAAAAATTCAACCACAGCTTGTTGATTTAGCAAATCAAGCTCTTGTCGTGTTTTAAGAATTAAATTTTCATATCCTCTTTTTTTTAAATTTTCTACTAAAGCAGTACCAGCTGTACCTTTATGTCCTGCTATATAAATTCTAGAATCTTTATTCATTAAAATCCTTTAGTATGATCATTAATTGTTGCATCAATATCCCTATCTGATAATATAGGGTTGCTTGTTGGCCAATCTATAGCAATTCTACTATCATTCCATGCGTAAGTAAATTGATCTTTAGCATCAACATACTCGCCCTCATAAGCCCACTTGTAATAATATAAAGCATCACTTTTTGAGCTAACATACTGCGCATTTCCAAAATAAGGTGGAATTAAAATTAATTTCTGATTATTTTGATTGATAATAAATTTTTCCCATTTTAAATAAGTAGGAGAGTCTTTTCTACAATCAACCACCACTTGATGTACTTCCCCATAGACACAAGTTACCAATTTCCACGACTTGTGATCTCCATGAATTCCTCTTAAAACATTTGGTTTTGATAAAGTAAATTTATCCAAAACAAAATTTAGGTTATCAGGAAGCAAATGCTTTAAACAATCTTCAGAAAATGCCGACCAAATTTCTCCTCTCAAATCTCTAAATTTATTAGGAGTTATTATATATACACCTTTTAAAATTTTTGATCCTTGTATGTCAAATTCTATAGCCATCTTTACCCCTTTTTAATCTCTTCAACCTCTTAATCTCAAACCACAGCTTGATATACCCCCCCCCATACCAAGTATTATTAGCTTGTATAATAGCTTCACCTAATCTGTAGCTAAAATATTTTTTAATTTTTACTGCTTCTTGATAATCATCATAATCTTGCAATTTTGGTAAAGCTAAGGCAGGATTTATCTTAATCATCATTTGATAATTTTTTTGTTCTTGATTATACTGTTTGTATTCTTTTATTAAATTAAAAGGTAATCTAAAATAACCACCTATTGTTTTAGAATTTGTTACCGCAATTTGTCCTAGTCTATAAGCAAGATGGTTTTTAATACGAGATGGTGCTCCTAGTAAAAGCGGTTTTTCCTGTATTTTTTTAATACCACGGCTGATTTTTTGACACTCACTATCTAATTTTAATATTTGTTTATTTGTTGTATCTAGATTTAAAAAAATATCCTCGATTTGCTTTTCATTTTTATAAAAATATTTCAAATATAACCTATAAAACATTTTAAGAAATATTATATTGTCACTCTCATTATTTATGCTTACCATTATAGCCTTCATTGCGCCACAAACATCACCTTTATTTTCCATTATAAAAGCTTTAACATAGGATATATATGGATAGTTTTGAACAGACTGTTTTAAAAATTGTTTTTGCTTATATACACAATGATGTAAATTATCCAACAAAATCCAAGAAATCACCTCGTCAAAACAAGGAAGCCAATAGTCCTTAATAACCACATCAGCCTCTTTTAGTTTTTTGTTGTCTAGTAGTAAACGAACTAATTCATAGTGTCCTAGAACATACTTTTGATTGTTTCTAATAATTTCATTTAAAATATCAATTAAAATTTGTATTTCTTTTTTCAAAGGTAATGCTACCATAAAATACAAATAAATATAATAACAAGTACTATAGTAAGGATTTGAAATATTAATCACATTGTGGTTTTTAATCATAATGTGATATTGTTCTTCAAGGGTAAAATGCTTATGAATTTCTATCTTTTCTTCAACATCACCAATATAAAATGCCAATTCAGAATACAAGCTTGCAGGAGATTTATATATTTTAAAAGATTGAGACATTAGCATTAATTCTAAAAAATCTCTTTCATATATATTACTATAATATCCTTCAATTAATTCTCCTGATGTGTAAACCATATTATTTGACTTAAAAAAGATTTTAACCTGTTGCAAAATATCAAAATCTGGACTAAATAAAACAACAGCATTTCCTATAGAATTCTCTCGTTTAATAATTTCTATTAAAAATTCAACAGGAAACAATCTCCAAAACATCTCAGCTGTACCCTTGTTCATTTTGTCAGGTACCATTACATCTCCATTTCTCATATGTATAGCAACAAATTTTGTTTTTATTTGCTGTTTTATTTGTTTTGAAAGTTCTATTAAATCACAATATTTTTTAGAAAAACCAATAGCATTGAATGATTTTTTCATATTTGAACGATAATTATTGTCTTTTATTAGAGATGATGTTAAAGGATGAAAATTATAAAAAAATCCCCATTCCTTCTCATAAGGAAGCTCTAGGATATCTTTCGGATTTAAAATATTAGTTACAAAATGATCATGATCCGAATCCAAAGTAATTTCTCTGTGGTAATAATGCTCTTCAAGAAATTCTTCAGAAAAGATATTTTCAAAATCATCAATAATTGGTTGAAATCTAGAAAAGTCATAGTTTTTTCCGCCAAGAAAACCGAATTTAAAGCCAGTTTCTCTTGATATATACATCGCATTCAACAATGCACCTATTCTACATCCAAATCCATCTGGTCTTGAAACAATAATCAATCCTGGATATTGTCGTACATAGGCATAAAGCTCTATATTATCTGTATTTGCTTTTAAAAATTTAAATTTTGTATATTTTATTTGATACCTACTGCCTTTATTAAAAACTTCGATTTCTTTCCATATTTTACTATCATTTGAAATAAAACATTTCACGGTCGAACAAAAGTTATCAATTTCAATATACTCAATATATTCTTGCTGATCTAGCTCAAAAACACCCAAAGCATTTTTTTTTAATAATATTCGTCGTAAATCAATCATCTTAAAACAAGATATATTATTTGACATCACTGTTTTACCTCTTTTTAAACTCTTTATTCAACCTCTTAATCTCAAACCACAGCTTGATATACCCCCCCCCATACCAAGTATTATTAGCTTGTATAATAGCTTCACCTAATCTGTAGCTAAAATATTTTTTAATTTTTACTGCTTCTTGATAATCATCATAATCTTGCAATTTTGGTAAAGCTAAGGCAGGATTTATCTTAATCATCATTTGATAATTTTTTTGTTCTTGATTATACTGTTTGTATTCTTTTATTAAATTAAAAGGTAATCTAAAATAACCACCTATTGTTTTAGAATTTGTTACCGCAATTTGTCCTAGTCTATAAGCAAGATGGTTTTTAATACGAGATGGTGCTCCTAGTAAAATTTTTTCTTTCTTATTAAAATAAATATCATTAAATAACTTTAATATATATGGATAATCTCTTAAATCAACTCCCTGTAAACCATCTAAAATATCTTTTTTAAAAAGCATTCTATCATCAACTAAAACCTTCAAAAATACTCTATAACGAACAGTCATTATATACTTTAAATAATTTTCCGCTCTAAAATATTTTTTTTCTTTTAATAAACTATATAAAATTCCTATTCTATAAAGATCATTATCACGATCCAGTATTAAAGCATTTACCATAATACTTCTTAATTCTTTTAAAGATTTATTTAACAACTTAGCTCTAGTATACAAATATAAATAACTATAAGCTTTTTGATATTTTGATAAAGCAAAAGAATTAATATTTTTTTTAATCAAGTTATATCTATCTTTATTTGTATAAAGATCTGTAATAGAAATAGGCTCTTTGCCAAGCCCTACCCTACAAGGAAATTTTGCAAAATTAGAATCTCCCATATAAACATTACCAGAATAACTCATAAGTGCAATTTCAAATATTGTCTTTTCATCTTCTGAATAATCTTTATTAAGAAAATCATCAGCGAGCAACACATCATCTCTATTTTTAAAAAAATACTTCAATTTTGTTGCGGAACTATAATCATCTGAAAAAATTATAAATTTAACTTTTGGTCTCTTTGCTATCACATCAGACATAATTTCCAATGGTGAATATTTAAAAACATAAGTTCCTAAATTTTTATATTCTGGGTTCCATACAACATCTGCCATTCTTAAACTTATACTTTCATAATAACCTAGTGCTTTTGCTGTATCTCTTGCACTATCAATTATTTTGCAAATTCTATCGCTAAAAATATTTCTATAACTTTTCCACAACTCTACTAAAATTAAATAATACTTATCAGATTCCATATCTTCTATATAGTTAACACACGGAGTATGACTAATAAAATTACAATCTTCTAGCTTATCTTTAGTTATCTTAAATTTTAGAACATCGTTGACTTTGTTGTTTTTATAACAAAATGGCAAACCATCTTTTACTGGGAAATTTTTACAGTATTTTTGCAAAAACAAAGGCGAAAACAAATCCTCCTTATTCATTACTGTTAATTTTTTACTATTTAATTCTGTATTTTCTCGAATCTGATCATATCTTTGCATTTGTTCACTACTTTGTGGCCACCAAAATAAAAAATCGCCTTTGTAATAGCGACTGCATGCCAAAGCATTAAATAAAGCAGATAATCTTGCACCTAATCCATCTCTTCTACTTGAAACAAATTTTATCTCGGTTCGCATAAAACAAAAAACTCCTTATTACTACTTATAGCTGCTCGTTTTATATTAATACTATAATCATAAAAGATCAAAAAATCAAAAATATCGAATAATTTATCAGAAGAATCAGAGATATTAATATGGATTATAGGACGAAATTGTCGAATGGTTTTTACCATACCAATAAGACTTTCAAATTCATGTCCATTATTCCATATATTAATAAATTTTGGTTGAACATTGTATTTTAAAACAAAAGAATCTAATGTAGTTGCTTTAATACCTATAACATTAGCATGTTTTTCACATCCAACCTTGTTAGAATTATCTAATTTGTTAGTAGTGTATAGAGATTTATTTGAATCACTACAAGCTAAATTAAAAATTTTAACATTACTAATCTGATTTAGCAAACATATCTCTTCCAATAACATATACAATCTAAAAGATGGCTCTAAAGAGTAAACCGTATTATTAGTGTATCGAGATAGAAAACATGTGGTCAAACCTAAGCCACCGCCAACATCTATAATATCCCCTTGTCGGATATATTCTTTTTTTCTTTTTGTGTTTATATAACATTTTTTTTCTAAAACATAAAATTTATGTGCTATATTAAAAGGGATTATAAAACTATCATATAAAAATAATTCATATACCTTATGATTTATTTCTTTTTTTCCAATTGGCTTTGTAATATAATTAATATATTTTTCCTTATTTAACAGTTCTATAAATTTACCTTGATTTTTTATATCGGTATTTTGAACTAACTCATTTATCAAAAACCAATCTTTAGTTTTTAGATGATTTTTTATTTTGATAATTCTATTCATAAAATTATCATTTAAATCATTCCCAGAGTACTGATTTTGGAGTACTTGTTTTTTATTATTTTTTTTTATCACAAATTTACTCAAATTTACATGGAGGTTTAATATTCTTATCTTAAAATACATCCTACTATAAACAAAAGATATAGGCGAATAGCCAAAAAATAATACCTGTAATGCCTTTTTTGTTTTATTTTTTACATTTCTAATTCCAAAATATTGGTTTTCTTTAACAAAACTAAATCCAATTTTTTTATATTCCTCAAGACCATAAACTTTTTTTTGCTTAATATGATAAATTGTAGGTTTATTTAAATTTCTAGGTAACCCAATACGTTTATTAATAGCTTGTATAATATCTTCTATTTGAATATTATCAATGCATGAGTACTTTTGATCTTCTGCTTTGCAAGGAGAAGACCAAGGACAATGTTTACCTTCGGTGCATTTAACACATGTATTATCAATAGGAAAAACATTTGTGTTGTTATTATAATTAACCATATATTCTGGTTCAGCTTCACTATACAACACTACACTAGGACAGCCTACAGCATTAGCCATATGCATTAGTCCTCCTATGCCACCTACAAATAAATCTGAGTTATATAGCGTGCTAGCAACTTCTCGCAATGTTAGTTTTTCTCTTAAATCTAAAGCACCTCTTAAAGGCAAATCTTCCTTGGTGCCAATTTGGATAAAATCATATTTTTCTTGTAACGAATTTACAACCTCTTGTAATTTTTCAAATGGATATGTTTTATATCTTTGCAAACCCCCTGAAATAATAGCTATTTGTTTTCTATTTTCAGGCACAAATCGCCCAAAAGCTTTTTCTTTTTCACTCAAAGGAAAATTTAAATCAACTACAATATCACCTTCCAACCCAAGCTTAGAGCATACATTTGCAACTATATGACTAGGCCCATAGGTTCTTATGTATTTACCTTTTTCTTTATTAAACGACTCTTGTGTTAAAAAAATAGGTTTTATACCATAACTTGCCATTAGATCAAATTGTTCTTTTTGATATATATGAAGTTTAATTTCTTTAAGATTAACAACCTTTACAAATTTTACTTCTTTCCATAAGTCTGGCAGAGTGGTTCCTATTAAAAAAAATTGTTTAGTTTTTTGATGTAATAATTCCAAAGACCTCATCATAATGATTTGATCACCAATATTTCTAAAAGTAAAATAAATATTCTTAAAACCCATAATTTTTGCTATATAAGGAGTAACTTGGTTAGTAGTATAAAGATTCAAATCTCTATCTTTTTCAATAAACTGTGTAATCAAGCTTGATATTTTTTTACCAGCCTTACCATCTTCTATGCATCCAACACTTTCTAGCCATACCTTTAACTCATGTTTATAAACATCATGATCAAAATTTATAATGCTTTTTTCTAATTCATCAAAATTTTTAGCCAAACCAAAAGGTAATTTTGAGTAATCATGATAAAGTTTAGATGTAAGTATAAAACTATCATAGTCATTTGCGTAGATAAATATAGGCTTGTAAGTTAATGCAAAATCACAAATAATAGAAGAATAATCCGAAATCAAAACATCACATTCTTTAACAAGCTCCATCACATCAGGATAATCAAAAACATCGATAATATTTTGATTCTGATATTTTACAATACCTTTGTCATATGCATGTCTTCTTATCAATATATACCAAGTGTGTTCAGGATATTTTTGTTTAAAAATTTTTAAAACTTTATCTGAAAATTTAGCTACAACTTCAATACAATTAAGCTGTGAATATTGTTCTTTTTTTGTAGGGGCATATAAAACCAATCTGCAGTTTTTTGATAGATTGTATTTTTCTTTAACACATCCTTTGTAATCTGAGTTAAACAAAACATCACTTCTTGCATGCCCTATTTCAACAACCCTATTGGCCCATAAAGATTTTTTGTATACTTCACTTTCAAAAAAACTATTAGTAATCCAATAATCCATATCTTGAGAAGCCTGAAAAACCTTTTCCGTCTCATCAACTATATTTATACACTTCATTCCAAAAGAACCATGCCAAGTTTGCAAATATAATTGCTCTGATCTTTTATTAAATCCCATTTTTTTATAATAAACATGGATTTGATTGTTAATAAAAACTCTACAGGTGCTTAAATGAAAAAAAGCTTTAAAAGAACTAGGAGAAACAAAAGACACCATTGGATATTTATCTTTATATTCTTTATGAAATTTTTTATTCAAAATCCAAACATATTTAGCTTTTACCTTATTTTTCAACAAATCCTCGAAAATAGCCTTAGGATTGCAATCAAATCTACTTGCAGAATGTGCGATAAAAACTATTTTATTTTTGCTTAATGGCAAAAATCTAAAAATTTTAAACAAGTATTTTTTTATTTTATTCATTTATATCCTTAATATAATTAATCATATCATCTAGAGATTGATTTAAGCTAAATAAAGGCTTCCAACCTAATTGATATATTTTATCAGAGTTTAATTTTCTTATAAAAGGTGGAAGATACCGAGATGTATCTCTTTGCAAATCAAAAACAAGTTCTGCTTTTAATTTGTTTGAAATAGTTTTTGCTAGATCATAAATGCTAATAAAAATATTCGGATTTGATATATTGTATATCTCAAATAATTTTTTCTCACACGCTATAAAAATAATAGCCATAGCAACATCAAATACATCTATATACTCTCTTTTTGTTTCACCTTTAGTAAACAATGTGATTTTGGATTTTTTTAATGCCGAACGAATAAAATCCATATAAACCCTATTATCGTTAATTTGTGCTGTAGGACCAATAGTCTGTGTTAATCTCACTATAGAAGCACTAAATGAGTATTTTTTTGAGTATGAATGAACCATAAATTCACTAATTTGTTTGGCTAAAGGATATGAATTTCTAGTATTAGTAACACTAAATTTTCCTATATCATCTTCAACAATATTATCGCCTATTACATCTCCATAAATTTCCATTGTTGATAAAAATATAACTTTTTCAACGTTATTTTTTTTTGAGAAATCTAGAATATTTTTAGTATTAGTATATATAATATCTACAGTATCTATAGGATTTTCAATAAAAAAATCACTTTGTGTGGGCGCTGCACAATGAATAACAATATCAATCTTATCTTTTATTTTATGCAAATCTTCATAGATACTAATCTTATCTATATCGCCACAAATTTCTTGAAAACGTTTAATCATCTTATCTTTGTCTCTAACAAGACAATATAATTTTGCGTTATAATGTAAAATCAAAGTCAAAATTGAACCTATATATCCATTTGCTCCGGTGATAAGGATTTTTTTATTTGTCATTTTATTAATATTAAATTTGAAGTTATCTTCTAATAGCTTTAATCTTCTTTCTAAAATTTCATTCATAACCTATACCCCAAAAATACTTTCAACTTTTTTTGCTTGCATTAGTGCTTGGATCATATAAAAATCCTTAGGTGTTGTTAGTTTTATATTATTATTTGAACACTCGGTAAAATATAATTCCAATCCATAATGAAATGCCATAGAAGCCGAATCAATAAACTCCAAATCTTCTTTTTGAGACTTAATATGTAAATCATATATATCATTGAGTTTAAAAATTTGAGGAGCTTTAACATGAAAACACTTATCTCGGTTTAAGATTTCTGTGTTTTCAGCTTTGTATAAAACTGTTTCAGTCATTTTAGAATAACTAATTGAATTTCCATTCGCATATGCACATGATAAACTTTGAGATATTTCCTTGCCCGTAACTAAAGGTCGAACACCATCATGAATTAATACATAGGGGTTAGTTTTTACTATCTTTTTGATTAATGTCAAACCATTAAAAATAGACTGTTGGCCAGACAAGCCACCATTTGTAATTTCAATAATTTTCTTTATCGAGTACTTTTTAATATTGTGATATAATTCATCCATATAATCTTTTAAACACACAACAACAATCCCATCTATATCCTTGTGATTAGAAAAAATCTCTAGAGTATGGATTATAACAGGCTTATCTTCTATTAACAAAAACTGCTTTGGTAAACCAGAAGAAATATTCATCCTTTGACCAGTGCCACCAGCAAAAATCAGTGCTATGGTTTTCATATATCTCCTTTAATTTGCAAATTCTTTATAAAACCTACTAATTGTTGACAAGAATTACCCTTACAATTACTCATAAAAGAATCCCATAAGTCAATCTTATATGTGGCTCTTTTTACTACATTGGCTAATTCAGTACTGTTATAACATACATTGGAACAACCTACAAGCTCTGATGGGTGAAAATACAATTGCTTCTTTTTTATAAAATATTCTTTTAGATCTGGAACATATAAAACTATAGGTCTTTTAAAAAAAGAATAATCAAAAATGATTGATGAATAATCACTAATAAGTATATCCGTAATAGACAAAACAAAATCTAATTCTAGATTACTGACATCAATTATACCCTTTATATTATCAGATATTTTTAAAGTAGGATGTGCTCTATATATAATTACATAATCTTGCAATTGTTTAACCATGTCTTCCATATCAACATTCAGCAATTTGCGTTGTCGCTTAGCATCCTCTCGAAATGTTGGTGCATATAAACATATTTTTTTATTTCCAATTTCAGGATACATTAGAAGAAATTCTTTCTTGTCTTTCAAGGTATCTCTAGAAAACAAACGATCTGTTCTTGGTAAACCATAATTTATAATATTTTCTTTATGAATATTAAACATACGAGAATATTCATTCACTAATTTTTTGTCTGAAATATTCAAAAAAGATATATTGCGATAAATTCGTGTAATATTTTTATTACCCTCTAAAGAAAGTATTTTATCAAAGGCAACTTTTTTATACAACCCTCCTCCATGCCACAATTGAAGTACTTTTGTCGACGGAAAAAGTTTTATATATGATAAAAAATAATTTGATTGGTCTATTATGATAATAGATGAATTAGCTATATGTTTAATATTATTTATAGATTTGGTGTTAAAAATAACCTTATATTTAATACTATGTTTTTTAAGACATTTTTCTAATTCTTTTAAATTTGAATAAAGTATGCTAGAATTGGAATAAATAATTAATAATGTTTTTTTACTAGAAAATAAAAAATAATAAAGATAATAAACAATTTGAAACAATACTTGCTTCACAATAATATAGCATTTTAAAAGCATAAATATCACACATTACCTATCGCATAAAGTTGTATAATGCCTATTATTTTTTCATCTTGAGTAACGACTATTTCTTTGATTTTATGTTTTAGCATAAGCTCTTCTGCCTCACTTGCCATAGCACTTGCTTCTATGGTTTTTGGACTCTCGCTCATGATTTCTTTAGCTTTAAAATCAAATCTTGGCTTATCATTTGCTCTTAATGCTCTTCTTAAGTCTCCATCTGTGATAATCCCAACTAGCTTTTCATTTTCAAGTACTATGCAAAGTCCTAACTTACCACTAGTCATCACATCAACTAACTCATTAAATTCACTCTCAGGATTTACTATAGGTAGATTATTTGACACCATCAAATCTCCCACCCTAGTTAAAAGCTTTCTACCTAAACTTCCTCCTGGGTGAAATAAAGCAAAATCATCAGGTCTAAATTTCCTTGCTCTCATTAAAGCCACTGCTATAGCATCACCCATAGCCAAAGTAGCAGTTGTAGAAGAAGTTGGAGCAAGTTGAAGTGGGCAAGCTTCTTTTTTTACTGCTATGTTTATAAAAATATCTGCTTGTTTGGCCAAAGTAGAGTTTTGATTTCCTGCCATAACAATTAAAGGAATTTTTCTTTTTTTGATTACTGGTATGAGTTTTAAAACCTCTTCAGTTTCTCCTGAATTTGAAATAACCAAAAGCACATCCTCACTTGTGAGCATACCAAGATCTCCATGCAATGCTTCACCCGGATGCATAAAAAAGCTTGGAGTACCTGTGCTGGCTAAGGTTGCAGCTATCTTAGCCCCTATATGGCCTGATTTGCCCATGCCACTTACAACACACCTGCCTTTAATAGATAAAATCAGCTCAATGGCTTTACTAAAATCTTCATCTAAATTATCGCATAAATCTAAAATCGTTTTTGATTCTATCTCAAAAACTTCTTTGGCTATTTTAATCGCATCGATTTGACTCATCTAAATTCCTATATATTTAACACTACATTAGTTGCAATAGCTATTTGATATAAAATTTGTGTTAACATGCTAAAGATTTGTAAATTTTGACTATCTACTTTTGGTAAAACTAAAATAGAATCTCCCGCTTTGATATCTGCTGAGCTTCTACCGCTGTATTTAGTTGCTTTACCATTAGCATTAATTACTAAAACCCTTGATATATCTGCTCTATCGCTAAAACCACCTGCTAGGTTGATATAATATCTTAATTTTTCTTTATCCATATACACAAATGCACCTGGTATAGAAACTTCACCTTGAACTAAAACAAGATTATTTTTACTAGGTACATTCACCACATCGCCTTCTTCTAATACTATAGAATTATACGCTTTGACATTATCTATAACGATTTGCCCTTTTGGCTGAGCTTGCTTTGCACGCGCAATAAATTCTAAAATCGTTTTAGCTTGAGTAGCTCTAATGCTAGCTTGCTCAGCATTAACCGAAGAGCTTGTTAGAGCTAGTGTTTCAAGCTCTTTAAGCTGGGCTTCAATAAGTTGTTTTTGGGTAGCTGCTACACTTTTTCTAAAAACTTGCAAGGCATTAATGTTTGATTGATCATTAACTGTAATCATTTTAGCAAGTTCAGCTAAGGTTGTGCCTTTTTTTATCACCACCGAATGTAAACCACTATGCTCACCTTCTATGCTAATGCTAATATTTTGCGCAGTATAATCAGGTCTAAACTCTATCTCATCACCATTATATAATTTCACACCTAAAAACTGCTTTTTGCTGTAAGCATCTACATGTAATTTATGATCATCTCTATAGCTTTTTACCACAGCATTAGTTACTATAGGCTTAGCTCCTGCAACTTTTGCTATATCTTCTAAATTTAAAATATCATTACTGAGCTCAAATCTAAAAGGTTTTTGCACATCTCCTTCTACAAAAACATACTTTTGCACACTACCTACTAAAATCACATCGCCCATTCTAAAAGGAAAAAGATCAAGCTGACCTTTAAGTAAAAAGTCATACAAATCTACCTTTTTAATGACTTTATTATCTCTTAAAATTTGAATATCTCTAAAACTACCATATTCTAGATTAATACCATTTGCTTTATCTAAATACTGTATGATAGAATCTGAACTTAATCCTTGATAAAGACCAGGTTGATTCACATTTCCTGTAACAAATACCGATACATTTTGATAAATATCCATATCCGCATATACATAGACATTGCTTTTATAGATTTTATTAATAGCTTTTGTAATAACTTGCACCAAAGCACTATTTTTCACACCCAAAAGATTAATTGCTCCTACTTTTGGTATAAAAATATTTCCTTGAGAATCTACTGTTAAGGTCTGTATAAACTCTACCGCACCCCAGATTTTTACATTAATCCTATCGCCTACTGCTAGTTTATAATCAGGGTTATAAACATGTTGAGTAAATTTAGTAAAATTACCATTAAATAAATGTGCACCAAAAACTTTAGTTATCGAAGCTTGAGTTTGATTAAAATCACTTTGGTTATTATCATAATTTATAATTTGTGGCTCTAAAGATGGAGCTAATGGTTGATTTTGAATTTTTGCAATTTGAGAAACATCTACCGCAGAAAATAAAAACAAAGGTAAAAGTAAAAATAAAAATATCTTTTTCATTAGTATCTATGCTCCTCTATAATCATTTTAATAAATTTAACAATTCCATAAATCAAAGATAAAATCATAAAAGCTGTGAGTATATTATACAAAGCTTCTGGGTATTTAGCACTTTGAGGTAAACTTGGACTTTGCACTATAACCACTTGTTTTATCTTTCTTAAAGCTTCTATCCTAGCACTTTCATAAGCTTTTAATGCAGCTGTGTAAGCACTTTCTGCAAAACCTGCTTCTATAGTCAGATCTTGAAATTTAGCCGCAAGATCATTAAGTTTTTGAGAAGATTTTGGCGATGAAACTTTGGATTTTTCCTTTTGAAGTTGTTTTTTTAAAGCTGTGATTTCACTTTTTATAGTGACAATTTGTGGTGCATTATCGTTTATATAGCTTTGCATCATCAAAAGCTCAGCTTCTTTGGCTGCTATTTTTGATTCAAGTTCGGCTATGAGTTTTAGAGTGCCTTCTGCTTGTTTGAGTGGATCAAATACTCCGTATTTGTTTTGAAAAGCCAAAAGCTCATCTTTAGCCTTTTGATATCTTTTTTTAAATTGTAAAAGTTCTTCTTCAGCAAATTGCATTTGATCTCTTGCGGCTTTATGTGAAATTTCATTGATAAATTTTTCACTTTCTTTAACTATAGTTGAAGCTATTAAATGTGCACTTTGCGGGTCAAAACCTTCAACTTCTACACGCAAAAGCCCATTGGCTGAGTTTTCTTGAATAATCTTAACACGATTTTGATAATACTTTAAAAAATCCTCTTGGTCAGCCGATGAAGAAATACTATAAAAAAAATCAAGTTTTTGTTTTTGATATAACTCACGAATTTGAATTTTTTCTTCTAAAATATTTAACATATCTAAAGAATGAATGTAAGATTTTAAGAAAGTTATATCCTCGCTTGAAAAAGAATTATTAGTCAAAAATGCAGCAATTCCGGTGATAGCTCCGCTATCTCCTGTGGTTGATTTCACACTTAAAATACTTTCACTCACATAACGATTTGCTGCTATAAAAACATAATAAAATACAACAAATGCTGTCAAAATTAACACTATTTTAAAAGAGTTAAGTATCTTTAAATTTTTAAACTTTTTTAATAAATCATTTTGCATTTATTTTTCCTTGATACACCGCTATACCCTCATCTACATCATCATATATAGTAGCTTGTCCATCTTGCATGAATATAATTTTATCACACCATTGTTTAATTTCAGCTACATTGTGTGAAACCATGATGACTTTTGACTGGCTTAACTTTTCTTTATAGATTTTAGAACTTTTTTCTCTAAATTTAGGATCTCCCACAGCACCTGCCTCATCAATTAAATAATAATCAAAATCAAAAGCCATACTTAAGCCAAAAGATATTCTAGCACTCATACCTGCTGAGTAAGTATTCATAGGCTCATCAAAAAACTTACCAAGCTCAGCAAAATCTTCAACAAATTTAATCTTTTCTTCTAAAGCCTTTCCTTTGTAACCGTATACTCTAGCTACAAAGCGCGCATTGTCCCTTGCTGAGAGTCTGTGTTGAAATGCACCTGCCAAGCCTAGAGGCCAAGAGAGTTTTTTATTGGTTATAATCTTACCCCTATCAGGAAGCAATGACCCGCTTAAAAGTTTCATTAAGGTAGACTTTCCAGCACCGTTACGCCCCATTAAACCTATGCTACAATTTTCAGGAAACTCAAAACTTAAATTTTTAAAAACATAATGTCTTTCACCATTGCGTAAAGGAAAAGATTTTGTTAAATTAACTAATTTTATCATCGTACCGCTATCAACTTTTCTCTAGTAAAATAATAAAAAAACAAACCAAAAAACAAAATCACACTCAAACATATAATAGGATAGTAGTAATTATAATCATCAAGTAATGGATAATTTTGAAAAAAATTATATTTTAAAAGCTCCATAATATGTAAAAGTGGATTATAATATAAAATATCTAAAATAGGTTTTGGAACTATCCATACTGGAAATACTACTAAAGCTGTCCAGTATAAAACTATATTTAAATAATTTAAAGCCATTTTTAAAGGCTCTGCAAAATGTCCTGCTATAGCAAAACACATCCCCATAGCAAAACCAAATACCACAAGTAAAAAAAGCGAAAACATCACTTCTAAAAAATGTTTAGGTATAACTTGCATATGCAAAAACCAACCTGCTAAAAACAACACACAAATAAAAATAGTAAAATAGATACAAAACTCGAGCAATGCTCTTGCAATAAAAACATGTATAGGTCTTACTGGCTTATAAGCATATAGCGCCAAATTTGCACCTATACCATTTAAAAGTTGTGTAATAATGCTTCTAAACATAAAAAAAGGTATAATCCCTACTGCTAAAAATAAAAAGATAGAAACACCCTCAGGCATGATTTCATGATGAAATTCTCTAATAGCTGACACAATAGAAGTAATTGCCAAAACAACCATCATAGGCTCACCGATTACCCAAAAATAGCCCAAATATTTATTAATACCAAATCTTGTCTTTAGCTCTCTAAAAAATAGAGCATGTATGACATTAAACATATTTTTAGCAAACCTTTTTAAATTTTCAAAATTTTTATATTATACTTTTTTATCTTATATAATATTTAACAAGGTTTAAAAATGAAAAGAAATTTCTTTGAAGAATTAGAAAAAATTTTATATCATAAAGATATTTTTAAAAAGATTGAATTATTTAATGAATTTTATGAAAATTTTAAAGCTAATTTGTATGATTTTAATCATTCCCATGAGGCGATCATTTGTGAAAACTCACAAGTTAAAATCCTTCATCCTATGAAAATAAGGCGTCCAAAAGAAGCAAATAGCACTTTGTCTTTAGCTAAAATCTTACATTCAGTTGCACATATAGAATATAGTGCTATAAACTTAGCCTTGGATGCTAGTTATAGATTTAAAAACCTACCATTTAAATTTTACCAAGATTGGCTTGAGGTAGCTGATGAGGAAATTAAGCATTTTTTACTTTTAGAAAAAACTTTAAATGAACTTGGTTTTAAATATGGAGATTTCCATGCTCATGATAATCTTGAAAAAGCCTTATTCTTAACCAAAGATAATCTTGCTCATAGAATGGGCATAGTGCATAGAGGACTTGAAGCAAAAGGACTTGATGCTAATCCTTTTGTTTTAGAAAAATTAAATACAACCAATCATCCTATAAAAAGTTTATTTGGTGAAATTTTTACCATTATATTAAATGATGAGATTAAACATGTAAATAAAGGAGATTTTTGGTGGAATTATGCAAAAAATGAAAATGATAACTACCTTGATCTTTGTGCTAAATATAAAGAATTTAATCTTTTAGGAAAAGTATATAATAAAACAGCTAGAATTCAAGCAGGATTTAACGAAAATGAACTTCAAGAATTAGATGATTTTTATAATAGAAAATGAATGGTGGTTAGAGGCAGAATCGAACTGCCGACACGCAGATTTTCAGTCTGCTGCTCTACCGACTGAGCTATCCAACCACTGAATTGAAGTTGTAATTATACAATAGTTTTTTTAAAAAAAGTTGAAATTTGCATAAAAATGCAAATTATTCAGAAAAAGCTCCAAATTTAAAGATTTTTTGCATTCTTAATGCTGCTAATTCACGTTTATCGTATTGTTCTAATTCTTCTATAGCTTTTAAGACATAATCACTTAAATTTTTAATCGCATTTTCTTTATCTCTATGAGCTCCACTCATTGGCTCTTCGATGACATCATCGATCAAACCTTGGGTTTTTAAATCATCAGCAGTTACTTTCATGGCTTTAGTAGCAGCTTCACTTTTTGATGGATCATTCCATAAAATAGCAGCACAACCCTCAGGTGAAATCACAGAAAAAACTGAATTTTTCATCATAGCAAGTTTATCAGCTACTCCTATAGCCAAAGCACCACCACTTCCACCTTCGCCTATAACTACTGCTATAGTGATTGTTTTAAGAGCGCTTAATTCATATAAATTTCTAGCTATAGCCTCACTTTGACCACGCTCTTCAGCACCCACTCCCGGATAAGCACCTGGAGTATCCACTAAAAATAATACTGGTATGTCAAATTTTTCAGCCATTTTTGCTACTCTTAGAGCTTTTCTATAACCTTCAGGATGAGGCATACCAAAATTTCTATGAAGTTTATCTTTAGTACCTCTACCTTTTTGCTCACCTATAACAATAATTTTTTTACCACCTATATAGCCCGCATAACACACAATAGCAGGATCATCTCTAAAAGCACGATCACCATGAATTTCATAAGCATCACTTAATATAGCTTGAATATAATCAAGTGCATAAGGACGATCAGGATGTCTTGCAAGCTGTAAGCGTTGGTAGTCGCTTAAATTTTTATAAACTTTTTGAGTTTCTTTTTCAAGGTTTTTTTCTAAAATTTTTACTGCTTCATCATCGCCTTTGATTTTAGCATTTGCCAAATCTTCATCAATTTGCTGAATATTTTTTTCAAAATCTAAATAAGAAGCCATATTAATCTACTTTTTTGAAAATCACACAACCATTTGTTCCACCAAAACCAAAAGAATTGCTCATTACAACATTAACTTCGCTTTTTCTTGCAGTATTTGGTATATAATCAAGATCGCAATTTTCATCTGCTACGATTTGATTGATAGTTGGCGGTAATATACCTTGATCAAGTGCCATTAAAGAAATAACAGCTTCAATAGCTCCAGCAGCACCTAAGCAATGGCCTGTTTGACCTTTTGTAGAACTAACTAAAGGAATTTGATCCTTGAAAAGTTCTTTAATAGCTGCCGTTTCATTTTTATCATTTACCGGGGTAGAAGTTCCGTGCGCATTAATATAATCTACTTTTGGGTTTCCTGCCATTTTTAAAGCTTTTTTCATAGCACGCAATGGCCCTTCTAAAGTAGGCGAAGTGATATGATGTGCGTCCGCACTTTCGCCAAAACCTACTAACTCAGCATAAATTTTAGCTCCACGCTTTTTAGCAGCCTCATACTCTTCAAACACTAAAGCACCAGCACCCTCACCCATTACAAAACCATCTCTTTCTTTGTCAAATGGTCTTGAAGCCTTAGCTGGATCATCATTTCTAGTAGAAAGAGCTTTCATAGCAGCAAAGCCACCTATACCCACAGCACAAATAGCTGCTTCAGCGCCTACTACAAGCATTTTATCTGCATTGCCTAAAGCTATGCTTTTATAAGCTTCGCCTATAGCATGGGTTCCTGCTGCACAAGCAGTTACGCATGAGATATTTGGTCCTTGTAATCCATGTTCAATTGAAATAATCCCACCAAGCATATTAACTAAAGCTGATGGTATGAAAAAAGGAGTGATTTTGCGTGGCCCACGCTGTGCGCAAGTAACAGAATTTTTTTCTATATTTGGTAAACCACCTATACCAGCTGCTGAAACTACACCAAATTCTTCTTTGTTTAAAGTTTCATCAAATTTAGCATCTTCCATAGCTTCTCTTGCTGCTTTAATACCAAGTTGTATAAAACGATCTATTTTTTTAACCTCTTTAGCATCACAAACACTTAAAGGATCAAAATTTTTCACTTCAGCAGCAATTTGCACTGGAAAATCAGTGGTATCAAAAAGAGTGATTTTATCAACGCCACTTTTGCCATCACAAATTGCTTTAAATGAGCTATCTTTGTCTAAGCCAAGAGCATTGATCATTCCTATACCTGTTACTACAACGCGTTTCAAACCGCACTCCTTATTAAAATTATTTTTGAAGATTTTCTATATAATTAACAACATCTTCGATTTTTACTAGTTTTTCAGCATCACTGTCTGGAATTTCTACATCAAATTTTTCTTCTAAAGCCATAACTAATTCAACAACATCTAAAGAATCTGCACCTAAATCTTCAATGATTTTAGATTCCATTTTAACTGCATCTTCATCAACACTAAGTTGCTCAACAACTACTTTTTTTACATCATCAAAAATTGCCATTTTTATCTCCTAGTTTAAAAAATTAAAACGCATTTTACAATAAAAAAATAAATTTCTTGTTTAAAAAGTTAAAAATTAAAGATTATTACGAAAAATTTAATTATCTGTGTTTAAATAAAAGCTTAATTTTTAACAAAGGAAATTGATGCTTTTGGATAAACTTATAAATGAAAATAAAAAAACTTGGGATCAATATATCCATCATGAATTTGTAAAAAAACTTCAAAATGGCACTTTAGAAAAAGATATATTTTTATTTTATCTTAAACAAGATTACATCTTTTTAAATAATTATGCAAAGTGTTATGCCCTACTTGCTTTAAATGCGAACAATACTAAAGAAATTCATTTTGCCATTAAAAATCAAAACTACACTTTAGAAGGAGAATTAGAACTTCATAGAAGTATTTTAAAGCTAGGTATTGATGTAGAAAAACTAGACTATAAAGATGAAAGTTTAACCAATATTGCTTATACAAGGTACTTACTAAGTGTGGGACAAAATGGAGATTATTTAGATATGCTATGTGCTTTGAGTGCTTGTGCTATAGGTTATGCATATATAGGAGAAGAAATTTATAAAGGACTTAGTGAAAAAAGCTTAGAAAATCATCCTTACAAAGAGTGGATTTTAACCTATGCGGGAAAAGAATTTCAAGATGAAATCAAAGAATTTAAAGACTTTTTTAATTCTTATACCGATAGCATTAGTGAAGAAAAATTTAAAAAATTAAGTGAAATTTTTTACACTACCATAAGACTTGAAATAGCTTTTTGGCAACACTCCTTAGAGCAAAAAATGGAAATTTAATCATCATAAAGATGATTAAATTATCAATTTAGCAATATTGATCCCTATAAATGCAACCAAATACGCACATAAAGATGTAAATATAAAAAGATACCATGCATATTTTTTATTTCCTGCTTCTTTAGCAAAAACTATAGTTGCTGCAAAGCAAGGATTATAAATCATAACAAAAAGTATAAAAGCTACTGCTGTACTAAGAGGGATGTTTTCTCTTATAGCTTCTTGTAAATTTAAACTTGTCTCATCAACTTCATCACCTAAAGAATAAAGCACACCCATAGTAGAAATCATCACTTCTTTAGCCGCTAAACCACTCACCAAAGATACACTAAGTTTCCAGTCAAAGCCAAGTGGTGCAAAAATAGGCTCTATTGCTTTACCAAATTGTCCAAGATAACTATTTTCTATCTGAAGCTCTTGAGTTAAAGTATCTTGAGCATTATTTTCTTGTGCAGGAAAATTGCTCGCAAACCAAATAAGCAAAGAAGCTATCAAAATAAATGTTCCTGCTTTTTTTAAATACATTTTTGCTTTGTTAAACACCATAAACCATACTAAGCTCCAATTTGGCATTCTATATTTTGGCATTTCCATTACAAAAGGTTCATCTTGTCCTCTAAAAGCACTCATTCTTAAAATCTTAGCTGCAATTAAGCCCAAAAACGCACCCAAAAGATAAATCCCAAAAAGATAATTTCCCGCCACATCAGCAGGAAAAAACACTCCAACAAAAAGCACATATACAGGAAGTCTTGCGCCACAACTCATAAAATTAATAATAAAAAGAGTTAATAATCTATCTTTTTTATTTTTTAAAGTTCTTGTAGCCATAAATGCAGGCACTGAACAGCCAAAACCCGTGATTAAAGGGATAAAACTTTTACCATGTAAGCCAAATTTATATAAAATTCCATCTAATAAAAATGCAACCCTAGCCATATATCCGGTTGTTTCAAGTAAGGCTATACCAAAAAATAAAATCATAATATTTGGTAAAAAAGTTATAACCGCACCAACCCCACCTAAAACACCATCAGCTAAGGCTGAAGCGATGAATTCATTGCTAATATTATTTTTTACCATATCGCCTAAATTAGCAAAAAACATTTCTATATAATCCATAGGGATTTGACCTAAAGTAAAGGTTAGTTGAAATAAAACCCACATAAAAAACAAAAATATAGGAATTCCTAAAAATTTATTGATTAAAATAGAATCTATTTCTTTGGTATGATTTTTATACTTAACACCCTTACTTAAAACCTTAGCACATATACCATTTGCAAAAGCAATCAGCTCTTCTTTAAAAATACTTTCCATATCTTTGCTATGATATGCCATATAAATTTTTTCTAAAGCTTCATTAAGTATTTTTCTCAAAGCGTGCGAAATGACTATATTAGCTTCATTTTTAAGCAAAGCAAGCGCTAAATCTTTTGTAGAAAAATCTAAATAAGTAATTTCATTTTGATTTAAAAATTCACTTATTTTTGCGAGTTCTTCTTCTATGATATCACTATAAACACGCTCTTTAGCTTCGAATTTAGCTTCATGGGTTGAAATGATTAAATCCAAAAGTGTATTTAGATTTTCTTTGGTTTTAGCGCACACGCCAAGACAAGGCGTATTTAGAAGTTGGGATAAAATTTTAAAATCTATACTAAAACCCTCATTTTTAGCTTCATCTTGCATATTTAAAGCCATAATCATTTTGATTTTAGCCTCTATTAAAGACGCGCTTAAAATCAAATTACGCTCCAAATTTGTAGAATCAAGCACATTTACTACAAGATCAAATTCACCTTTTTTTAAAAACTCTTTTGTGATTTTTTCTTCTTCGCTATAACCATCTAATGCATAAGTTCCTGGTAAATCTATAAATTTAAACTCATAATTTTTATAAATTAATCTAGCCTCAGCCTTTTCAACTGTAACACCGCTAAAATTTCCAACTTTCATATTAGCTTTACAAAGCGCGTTAATTAATAAACTTTTACCAACATTTGGCTGACCTACTAAAGCAACGATGATTTCTTTCATTAAAACTCTTTTGAAATTTGTATTATTTTTGCTTCACTTGAGCGTAAAATCACGCAAGTTGTATCAAGTTCTACCATAATAGTAGAATTTGCTATGGAAGAGCGAATTTTTTTAACTTTTTTGTTTTTTGCAAAACCAAAACTAAAAAGTCTTGCTTGGAGTTGTTTATCTGCTTCAAAACCTACTATAAGAGCTTCTTCATTATCTTTTAATGTATCTAAAGTCATGTTTTTCCTTACAAAAACTAAGATAAAACATTATATAAAAAATTAAATTATTTCTTTTTTAAAATAATAAGCAATCTCAAAAAAATGAGATTGCTAGAAATCAAAACCATTTAGATTTTCTAAATTTTGGAGCTTTTTGACTAATTCCTCAGCCTTTTCTAAAGAAAGTGCTATGCTAGCATTAGAAAGAAATTTATCTTTTAATTCATCAAAACTTAAAGGATTATCAAAATTTCCTTTATTTATAAACACATCTTTTTTAATTACTCTTCCATCATTTAAAACAGCTTCTAAATGCCCTGGAAAGTATTTAGGGAAACCACTAGATTTTTTCTTTTCATAGCTAATTTTTTTAGCAAATTCTATTACTTCACTCCTGCTTAAATCTTCATAAGATTTTAAAGTGATCTTGCCATCAAAAAATGCCAAAGCCATTAAAAAAGGCATAGAAAATTTGGCCGCATAAGCACTTTGTGGAGTGTATTTTGCTTCTATTGGATCACAGATAAATGAAATTGGCACCTCATCTACAAAGCAATGTATACTTTTGATATCTTGTGCTTTTAAGCCATCATTTCTTAAACTCATAGCACAATCAATAAGCCCATGTGCAAAATGACAGCTTGGATAAGGTTTTAACGAAACTTGCATTACTTGCCAAATTTCATTCAAGCCCTTGCAAAGTTCATTTTTATCACACTCATCTTCTAAGCCAAAAGTTCTAAAGATATTATCCCTTCCTTCAAATATACTCAAAGGACCGCTCATATTAGCTTTTGCGCAATTTGCTACTAAAATTCCATTTTTCAAAGCATTAGCTATGTGTAAAACTTTAGAATTAGACCCATTAGATAAAAACTCATTCACCCCACTTGCAAAACTTCCTGCTAAACCTAGTGCATTGATGATTTGTTCTTTGTTTAAATCAAGCAAAACACAGCTTGCAGCCACACTGCCAAAAATTCCTGCTATAGCTGTAGTATGAAAGCCGCGTTTATGGAAACTTCCTTTGCTTGCTATACCCACTCTAGCAGCAATTTCCCAACCAACAATAAAGGCTTTTAAAACTTTTTTTCCATCCTTACTTACACTAAATCCATAAGTTAAACAAAGTGGAGTTAAAATAGCACTAGCGTGCAGAATAGCTTCAGTATGAGTATCATCAAAATCAAGGGCATGTGCTGCGATAGCATTTACCATCGCAGCATAAATTACATCAAGCTTTTTATCTTCGCTCCAAATTTTTTCACTAGGATTTACGCTTAAAGCTTCAAAGACCTTAGTTGCATTTAAAACACAAGCTTCATTTTTAGCAGCTAGGGCTGTTCCTAGTGCATCAAGCATAAGCTCTTTTGCTCTTTGCTTTACTTCACTAGGAATAGCTTCATAATCTAAATTTATGATAAATTCGGCTAGTTTTTCACTTAAATACATTTTTTCCTACTTTAGAATTTGTGCATTAGCGATTTTTTCTAAGAACTCATCAACTAATTTTGGTGCATAACCTACATAAGTTGTAGCATCCATTAAAACATCAATATCTTTTTCACTTAAAACCTTACTTACACGCTCATCTTCAAGTAAAACTTCTTTGAAAGTTTTATGATTTTCTATACCTCTCATAGCATTTTCATAAACAATTTCATGTGCATGTTGTTTACCATAATGATCACTCAAAGCAAACATCACGCGCTCTGCTAACACAAAGCCATTAAGCGTATCAAGATTTTTTAACATTTTATCTTTTTTAACTTCTAAATCATCAAAAACAAATTTCATATTTGCTAATACCACTGAAAGCATTAAAAATGCTTCTGGTAAAAGCTTCCATTCCATTTTCCAAACTTGGCCATCTCTTTCATGCTCATGTCTTTCTATATCGCTTAAAATTGCAATATTAGCTCTTAGGGCATTACTTACAGTCACTGCGTTTTCACTTACTGCAGGATTTCTTTTATGAGGCATAGTAGAGCTTCCTACTTGACCTTTTCCAAAAGGTTCAGCAATTTCATCAATTTCATTATGAGCTAAGATTAAAAGCTGATGTGCGATTTTGTTAAAGGTTGCATTGATATTGCCTAAAACATAACCAAGCTCGATAAAACGATCTCTTGCTGGTTGCCATGAGATATCAGGAACTTCTAAACCTAAGCTTTCTAAAGTAAGTTTTTCTACTTCATTAGCCTTGTCACTTAAGCTTGCTTTAGTTCCCACTGCACCTACGATTAATCCTACATATAATCTTTTTTCAAGTTCAATAATTCTTTCATAGTGGCGATTAAGCTCGCTAAGCCAAATGGCAACTTTGTGTCCAAAAGTTATAGGTAAAGCTTGTAAAGCTAAGGTTCTTCCCATCATCGCTGTATTTTTATGCTCTTTTGCGATTTTTGCTAAATTTTTAGCTATATCTTTTAAATCTTGTTTGATTAAAGCCATAGCTTCTTTAAATTGTAAAACTATGCCTGTATCAATGATATCTTGCGTTGTTACACCAAAATGCACATATTCACCAAGACCATTTTCGCAAGCTTTTTCTAAACCACGCACAGTAGGTACTAAAGGGTGTTTAGTCTTTTTAAACTCAGCAAAAATAAAATCCATATCCATAAATTTATAATGCGCTTTTTTAGCTATTTCTATAGCTGCTTCATTAGGGATAATGCCAAGTTTTGCTTGAGCTTTTGCCAGGGCAGCTTCTACATCAAGCCATTTTTGAATTCTATTTTCTTCACTAAAAATAGCTCTCATTGCAGGGGTGCTCCAAGAATCTTGAAGCAACCTCATATCAAATACACTCACACCCATGTTTTATCCTTTAAAATTTATTTTTTCAAATGCTTGTTTTAAATCAGCAATCAAATCCTTACTATCTTCAAGACCTATATGAAATCTCACAAAAGGTCCTCTAGCACTCCAATCTGTTGCTGTTCTTGGCGGAGTAGTAACAGTAGCTAAACTCTCATATCCACCCCAGCTTGCACCGATTGAAAAATACTCTAAATTATCTACAAACTCAATGGCTTGTTCTTTAGAAATGCCATCTGCAAATTCAATCGTTACCATACCATTAGCACCTTTATGATCGCGCATAAAAACTTCATGGTTTGGATGAGTTTTTAATTTTGGATAAAAAATTGTTTTAACTTCTTTTCTACTTTGTAAAAACTCTACTACCTCATCTGCACTTTTTTCATGTGCTTTCATTCTTACATCTAAAGTTCTCATACCACGAAGCACTAAATAAGCATCATCAGGACTTGTAGTAAATCCTAAAGCTTCTGGCAATTTGTCAAAATTTTTCCATTCTTTTTCATTAATCACTACTATACCCATGGTTACATCTGAATGCCCACTTAAGTACTTAGTTGCGGCAATTACTGAAATATCTACTCCAAGCTCAAGCGGATTTAAAAAATACCCGCTTGAATAAGTATTATCAATCGCTACTGGTATGTTATGTTTGTGCGCAATTTCGCAAAGTTTTGGCAAATCTATGATTTCATAAAGTATAGAACCTGGGCTTTCACAAAGGATTAATTTTGTGTTTGGTTTGATCTTTTCTTCTACATCAGAGGCATCAGCTTTTAAAAAGTCAATTTCTACACCCATTTTAGTTAAAAATAAATCACAAATTGTTCTAACAGGTCCATAAATAGCATCAGTGATTAAAAAATGAGCATCTTTACTAGCATAATTTAAAAGCACCATAGCTAATGCTGCAAGTCCTGTTGGGAAAAGTTGCGCTCTATAGCCACCTTCAAGCTCACAAATTAGTTTTTCAAGCTCAAAATTAGTTGCTGTTCCTCTAGCACCATAACTTAAAACACGCTCATTTTTTCTTAGCTCGCGGTATTTTTGCCAAGTAGCATGATCTTTAAAAAGTATAGTTGATGCACGCATTAAGGTTGGATTAACTGATCTTACTTCGGCATTTTGATCGCCTCTTCCTAGGTGGATTAATTTAGTTTTGTTGTTCATTTTGTACTCCTTTTTATAGATAAATATAAGTCATAATCACATTAACAATAGCAGCCACAAGCATAGGAATAGCTGTTCTTTTTACAACTTGTAATGGATTTACTTTAGCTATAGCCGAAATTGCCAAAATAGCAGGTGCAATAGGTGAAACACATCTGCCAAAACCTGTCATGATTTGAATAGGTGCTATCATAGCTATGGTTTCAACCCCAAAAGATTTTGCTATATTTGGGATAAGTGGTGCAAAAGAAAAAAATGCTGCATTTCCTGAACCCATTAAAAATGCACACACAGCAAGTAAAATAGAAACTGCTATAATAATAGCAAGCACTCCAAAACCTGCATCTTTTGCAAAGCCTATTAAAGTATCTACAAAACCAACTGATAAAAGTCCATTTGCAAAAACTTGACCACAAACGATCAAAGAAACTGT
Source organism: Campylobacter sp. CNRCH_2013_0855 (assembly GCF_025773025.1). Lineage (NCBI taxonomy): Bacteria > Pseudomonadati > Campylobacterota > Epsilonproteobacteria > Campylobacterales > Campylobacteraceae > Campylobacter > Campylobacter sp. CNRCH_2013_0855. The sequence goes on from NZ_JAKMTE010000001.1 coordinate 151,103, forward strand.
AATTACAAACAAATGTCCCATACCTTTGAAAAATACCATGATAGAATTTAAAGTATCAATCAAACTTCTATAACGAATGATTTCAAAAATAATTGCAATAAAGGTTGAAATCATCATTGCAACTGGCACATTCATTCTAATTGCAGTAGATGAAGCGGCTTTAACTTCTTCCATAGTGGTAAATCCCATTAATACCATAATGCTATCTAAAACACTACTAAAACCCAAAATTAACACCAAAGGTATAATAGGTAAAATCGCATAAATTCTAGGTGGTTTTTTTACCTCTTCTTTTTTATTATCATTTTCTGACAACTCTTTTTCTATCTCATCACGATTAAAAACAAAATTTTCTTTTTTATCAAAATATTTTGAGCAAAAATAAATCGCAATCCCCACTGCTATGATAATAGGCACAGTTGTAGGAAGCTGATAATGCACAAAATACACCGCAGGATCAATTTCAGCTGTTTTTGCAGCTAAAATCACATTACCACTGCCTGGGCCATGGTCAATGTATTGACAAATAGCGATAATTGAAAGTGCAGAAAGCTTAGAAACACCTGAGCGCACTAAAATAGGATACATTGTAACCATAAGCAAAAGTGCTAAACCTGCATGTGAAGGTATAAAAAGTACCAAAAACTGGATTACAAAATATGAAACTAGCAATAAAACATAAGGTGATTTTACTGCCTTTAAAGGTCTTTCAAATACCTTAAATAAAGCATAACTTGCACCCACATGATCCATATAAGCAGAAAATCCTGCTATACACATTAAAGTAAGTCCAAGCCCTGCTAGAGTGCTTGACATATTTGTATTAACAACTTGGAAAATATCAAAAAGTCCTAAATGCAAAGATTGCTTTTCACTAATGATAGGAGAAAGTCCAAAAATTCCTGCTAGAGATAGCAAGAATAAACCACTTAAAAGCAACGCCATATGGGCGTTGATTTTTTTATAAAGCATAAAAACAAGTAAAAATACAGAACATCCTGCAAAAACTAAACCCAACATGCTCTATCCTTTATGAGCAATAACCTCTATCTCCACTTTTGCTCCCTTAGGAAGATCTTTTACCGCAAAAGCACTTCTTGCAGGATATGGAGCTGCGAAAAATTCAGAATAAACCTCATTGAAAGCCACAAAATCATCAATATTTGCTAAAAAGCAAGTCGTTTTAACTACATTGTTAAAATAAAGATTATTTTCTTCCAATATAGCCTTAATATTTAACAATGATTGTCTTGTTTGCTCTTTCACATCTTCACTTTCTATATTTCCGCTTTGTGGATTAATAGGAAGTTGTCCTGAAATAAACAACAAACCATTAGCTTCTCTATAAGCTGAATATGGTCCTATAGCCTTTGGATAATTTGCCATGTATACTCCTTGTGTTTAAATGAAATCATAATATAATATTATCATCATAATAATAAATTGTCAATATTTTTTTATCATAATAATAATTTTTTTTATTGTTGTAAATATTAACAACTTTGATGAAAATATTTTGTAAAATAACAAAAAACAACAAAAAGGTCTAGATCATGGATGAACAACAAAAAGAATTATTTATCAAACTTACTCAGTTTTTAGGACAGGTGCTTGGAGATCAATACGAAATCGTTTTTCATGTGATTTCAGATGAGGGTTCATATATAGCAGCTATTGCAAATAACCACATTAGCGGAAGAACAATTAATTCTCCACTAACCTCTTTTGCAAGTAAGCTTGTACAAGAAAAAGAGTATTTAAATAAAGACTTTTTATGTGATTATAAAGCAAAGGTTGGAAAATCTAAGATTGTTACTGGATCAACTTTTTTTATAAAAAATCAAAATAAAATTGTGGGAATTTTATGTATAAATCACGATACCACAGAGCTTAGAAATGCTATTAGTAAAATCATAGAACTTGAAAAAATCAATGATTTTAGTGATTTATTAGATATTCATAATCAAAACAATGTAAATTTACACAATGTGAGTAATATAGAAACACTTAGTCATTCTATAGAAGATATTTTAGCCGAAAACATAGACTTAAAATATTTAAATTCAGGATATAGCTTAAGCACTGAGCAAAAAGATGAAATTATTAAAAAGCTTCACTCAAAAGGAATTTTTAACATCAAAGGAAGTATACCTATAGTTGCTAAGTCGCTTAATATATCAGAACCTAGCGTCTATAGGTATTTACAAAAACTTAAAAATAGCCTTTAATAACTAAAAAACTATTTGTGATATAAAATAAGCACTTACAACAGCGCCGATAATTAGAGCAAAACCTGGTCTTAAGTAAGAGTGATTGATCACAAATTTACCTATTTTTGTTGTGCCTGTTCTATCAAAAGCCACACATGCTATTTGATTAGCTCCTGGGACTATAAAATCTCCACTCACACAAGGATAAAGCACGATAAGAATTTGAGGAGGAATTCCCAAACTCACGCCCAAAGGCATCAAAGCTGCTACTGTTGCAGCTGGAGAAAAAATCACCATAGAAAAGGCAAATAAAGCCACTCCAAATAAATACGGATAATCCTCTACAATATGTGATAAAGAATCGCTAAATAAAGGTTTATAAGCTTCAAAAAATGTTCCTGTCATCCAAGCTATACCAAAAACCCCTACAACTCCTATAAGTCCTGATTTAAATACAGAAGCTTCACCAAGTTTATTAGCAGGAACTTTAGCAAAAAGCATAATCAAACAAGCTGTTGCAAGCATGATCATTTGGATTAAATTTGGAGTAGAAAGTCTTTCTATTTTACCATTTGCAAGCTCATAATGAGGCAATAAATTCGTAAAAGTTCCAAAGAAAATAATGGTTAAAATCCCCAAAGCAAATATCAATAAAGCTCTTTTAACTTTAGGATCTGCTTCTTGTTTATCTTCTTGTTTATCTTGAGTTAAAAACTGATATTCCCCTGCTCTTACTCTTCTTTGAAATTCCTCATCTTGCTCAAGCTCTTTTCCTCTTTTAAAAACACTCAAACAAGCACATACAACACCAATTAAAAATGCTGGCATTACCACAGCTAATATTTGAACAAGCCCTACGCCACTAACAGCTAAAATAGCCACCATACCTGCAGTGGCTGCACTCATAGGAGAAGCCACTACTGCAATACCTGCTGCTATAACTGAAACCGAAAGTGGTCTTTCAGGGCGAATTTTAGCTTGAGCAGCTACTTCAGCAATCACTGGATAAACAGAAAAAGCTACATAAGTAGTACCACAAAATATTGTAAAAGTGGATGTGATTAATGGACCCATAAAAACAATAGCTTGAGGTTTTTTCTTTAATGCTTTTTCAGCTATTTTTACTAGTAAATCAAGCCCACCTGCACTTTGTAAAACACTCACACAAGTAATCACAGCAAGTATAATAAACACAACACTTACAGGAAGTGAAGCTGGTTGCATACCAAAGACTAAAACCAAAATACACATACCAAGTCCACCTGCAACCCCAAGTCCTATACCGCCATATCTACCACCTATGGCTATCATAGAAAAAATAATAAAAAGTTGAAGTATAAAAATAATATCCATCTAATCTTCGCCCTTATTGTTTATTTTTTACATTTATCTAACAATTCTTTTGCATGTTCAATTTGTTCTAATACAACTTTTGTTCCTGTACCACCATAAGAAAGTCTTGCATCTATACAAGTTTCCAAAGCAATTGCTTCATAAATATCTTCTTGGATATTTTCATTAAATTGATGGAATTCTTCCATGCTAAGCTCTTCAAGCATTTTTCCATGTTTAATACAATAATTTACAGCACCACCAACTATACTATGAGCTTCTCTAAATGGTATATTTTTTCTTACTAAATAATCAGCCATATCTGTGGCATTTGAAAATCCTTTTGCGGCTGCTGCTCTTGTATTATTAGCATTTACTTGCATTTTTTCTATCATAGGAGTTATGATTTTTAAACTTGCCATTAAAGTATCCATAGAATCATAAACTTGAGCCTTATCTTCACTCATATCAGTATTATAAGCTAATGGAATACCTTTCATAATAGTTAGCATTGCCATAACATTACCATACATTCTACCTGTCTTACCACGCATTTTTTCAGCTACATCAGGATTTTTCTTTTGAGGCATTATGCTTGAACCAGTACAAAAATCATCACTTAATTCTATAAATTTAAAATCTTGGCTTGAGAAAAGTATAAGCTCTTCACAAAAACGACTAAGGTGCATAAAGCACATTGCAGCAATAGCAGTAAATTCAACCATATGATCTCTATCACTTACACTATCAATGCTATTTTCTGTTGGTTTAGTAAAGCCTAGTTCTTTGGCGCAAAAATGTCTGTCTATATTAAATGTGGTTCCACCAAGTGCAGCCGCTCCTAAAGGACACTCATTCATTCTTTTATATAAATCTTCAAAACGAGAATAATCCCTACTTAACATCCAAAAATACGCCATAATCCAATGTGAAAAAAGCACCGGTTGACCAGTTTGTAAATGTGTATAACCTGGCATAATAGCTTTGATATTTTTTTGAGCTTGATGGATGATTTCTTCTTGCAAAGTAGTAATTTGAGTTAATACTTCTTTAATAACGGCTCTCATATGAATTTTTGAATCAAGAGTAGTTTGGTCATTTCTACTTCTTGCAGTGTGAAGCTTTCCACCCACTGGGCCTACGATTTGTGTCATTCTTTTTTCTACAGCCATATGAATATCCTCATCAGCTATATTAAACACAAAAGTACCATTTTGAATTTCTTCTCTAACTTGTTCTAAGCCCTTGATGATAGTTTTTGCCTCATCCTCTTTTATAATGCCTTGTTTTGCAAGCATGGTACAGTGAATTATACTTCCTTGTATATCAAAAGGAGCAAGTCTTGGCTCAACTGGCAATGATGCTGTATATTCTTCAACTAATTTGTTTGTAGGCAAATCAAAACGCCCACCCCATAATTTTTCTGTTTTGTTAGACATTTGTTATCCTTTCATTAAAAAAATATGGGATAATTTTATTTAGTTTTGTTTTAATCTAGCTTAATTTTTTTATCTTTATAATAAAAAATTCTAAAAACTTAGATTTAATCAAAAAAAATTATTTTCTTTTAATAATTTTTTAAATAATTATGAGAAGTTTAAATGTATTGTAAATTTTAACTATTTTTTAAAAATTTTCAGTATTGTAAAACACATTTTTTTAAGAAAACTTTTTTTAGAATGCTTTGTTAAAAACTCTACTATATCTCTATGCCCAAACATTAGTGCAAAAGTAAAAGGTGTCATACCCAGACCGTTGTTTTCATCAATATTTGCTCCATGTTCTACCAAAAGCTTACACATAGGCAAATATCCTTTAAAACAAACCCCTGCTAATGGGGTTTGTCCTCTATCATTTTTCTCATCTACTCTAGCATTATTTTCTAGCAAAAACTTAGCACATTCATAAGCATTATGATAACTTGCAAGCATTAAGAGACTATCACCTTTATGATTTTTTAAATTCACACTCAAACCTGCTTCTATCATAATCTTCAAATTTTGTAAATCATTTTTTCTTGCAAAGTCAAAAGCCATAGTGCAAAGCTCTTGAATTCTTTTTTCTTCTTCATTGCTAAACATATTTTTCCTTTATAATCTTTAGTTTGCCACTTTAAAAGTGGCAAGTAAAAATTACATTTTTAAAGCTTTTTTAACACCATTTGCATATTCACTTGAAATTTTTTCAAAATGACTTAATGCTCTAGCAATGATTTTTTCTTCAACCCCATTCATAGAAGCTGCTATGTTTTTAAATAACTGCTCTTTTTGATCTTGATTCATTATATTAAATAAAGCTCTTGGTTGGGTGTAAAAATCATCATCAAGTGGAGCATATCTTTGCACACTACCTTCAAGAGCTAAGTCAGGCTCAAGATAGCTTTTATCTTCTTTTGGACTATCATCATAACTATTTGGCTCATAATAAGCAAGGCCATTTTTATAGGTATCAAAATTCATAGCTCCTGCTACATTATAAGTATTTACTTCGCTTTTTGCACGATTAACCGGCAATAAATGATAATTTGTTCCTATGCGGTATCTATGTGCGTCAGGATAAGAAAAAATTCTAGCTTGCAGCATTTTATCAGGACTAAAACCAATACCAGGAACGATATTGCTTGGACTAAATGCAGCTTGTTCTACTTCATTAAAATAGTTTTGCACATTTTTATTAAGTACTAATTCACCTACTTCAATTAAAGGCACAATACTATGTGGCCAAACTTTAGTTAAATCAAAAGGATTAAAACCTAGTTTTTCTACCTCATCTTCTTTTAAAACTTGAATTTGGAAAGTCCATTTTGGAAAATCTCCTTTTTCAATAGCTTCGTATAAATCTCTTTGATGACTTTCTCTATCATTTGCTATTAAATTTGCCGCTTCTTCATTAGTTAAATTTTTAATACCTTGCTTGGTTTTAAAATGAAATTTCACCCAAAATCTTTCATTTTTATCATTAATCAAACTATAAGTATGGCTTCCAAAACCATGCATATGACGATAGCTTGCAGGAATTCCTCTATCACTCATTAAAATAGTAACTTGGTGTAAGCTTTCAGGACAAAGGCTCCAAAAATCCCATGCAGCATTATTACTTCTTAAATGAGTTCTTGGATCTCTTTTTTGAGTATGGATAAAATCAGGAAATTTATATGCATCTCTTATAAAAAATGTCGGAGTATTATTACCTACTAAATCCCAATTTCCTTCTTTAGTATAAAATTTAATAGCAAAACCTCTCACATCTCTTTCTGCATCAGCTGCACCTGCTTCACCTGCAACGGTTGAAAATCTTATAAATAAAGGTGTATTTTCTCCAAGCTGTAAAACTTTTGCTTTAGTGTATTGAGAAATATCTTTTGTGATTTTAAGCTCCCCATAAGCACCACTTCCTTTTGCATGCACTGTTCTTTCTGGAATTCTTTCTCTATTTTGATGAGCAAGTTTTTCAAGCAAAATATAATCTTGCATTAAAAGCGGACCTTTAGCACCTGCACTTAGTGAATTTTGATTATCGGCTATGATATTTCCAAAATCATTTGTTAGTTTTTTCATTGTATCTCCTTTTTAAATAATAATTTTTATTATTTGATAAATTATATCCCTATATTATTAAAATAAAATTAAACGATAAAAATTATCATTATTTGAAGATCCAGGTATAAAATATTGTTATTTTCAAAAAAATAATCTTTTTTTAAGCATAATTATTTTTATTTTGTATTAAAATTGTTAAAAAATAAGAATAAATATTCTTATTTTAAATATTTTTACTACAAAATTAATAAAAAAAGGAGAGCTTATGGATAAGGAAACAAGAACTTATTATATTAAATTAGTTAAATTTCTTGCAGAAGCCTTAGGAAGAAATTATGAAATAGTCTTACATGATGTAAGCGAAGATGGAGCTAATATAGCAGAAATTGCTAATAATCATATTAGTAAAAGAACTATAAATTCGCCTCTAACTGGTTTTGCGATTGAAATGATTAAAAACAAAATCTATTTAGAACGTGATTATATAACACATTATAAAACCTCAGCTAAAAGCTCACAGGTAATGTCTGGATCTACATTTTTTATTAAAAAAGATGAAAAACTTGAAGGTTTGCTTTGCATTAATCATGATACTTCAGCATTTAAAAAAATCTCTGATGAAATTTTAAATCTTGGAAATATTTATGATAATTCTTATGAAAGTCCTGAGCAAGAAAACAAAGAATATATAAAACTTGATTTAGAAGAAATCGTTGAAGATATTACGGGTATGGATATAGAAAGTTTTAAAAATAAAAGTTTAAAACCAAAAGAAAAGCAAAAAATGATAGCTAGTTTATACGAAAAAGGCGTGTTTAATGTAAAGGGTGTTATTCCTAAGGTTGCTGAGCTTTTGAGTATTTCAGAACCTAGTGTTTATAGACATTTACAAAAGATTAAATAATCATCATTTTAAAAAAATATAATTTTTGATACAATAACACTTTAAAATTTTATAAAAGGAAAAATATGGCTGATGATATGATGGATGAACAAGGCGAATCAAAGAAAAAAGGTGGTAATACTTTAGTAATCATTATCGTTGTATTTTTATTTGTATTTTTGCTTGTAATTGTAGGAGCAATTGCTTATTTAATGTTTAGCGGTGGTTCTGAAGAAAATCCTGCTCCACAAGCTGAAGAAAGTGCACAAGTTGCGCAAACTCCTAAAAAAACAAATGCAGTAGCAGCTAGAGGGAGTGATTATGCAAATATTGGCGTGATGTATCCTTTAGCACCTTTTACACTAAATTTATTAAGTGATGGTGGATCAAGATATGTAAAATGCACCATTCAACTTGAACAAAATGTTGAAACTCTAACTCCTGAGCTTGATAAAAAAGTTGCTATTATTAGAGATATTATCATTAGAACTTTAACTTCAAAAACCTTTGAAGAAGTAAGCACCACAAAAGGCAAAGAAAGATTAAAAGATGAATTAACTGGTAAAATTAATGAGGTTTTAACTGATGGTTTTATCAAAAATATTTATTTTACTGACTTTGTAGTATCTTAATGATAGGCTGTGACATAGTCGTATGCTCTCGCATAGAAAAAATTTATGAAAGACATAAAACGCTTTTCTTGGATAAATTTTTATCCAAGCAAGAGCAAAGTTATATAAAAAATACCAACACTCTAGCAGGATTTTGGGCTATTAAAGAAGCTGCCTCTAAAGCTTTGGGAGTTGGAATTTCCAAAGAATGTTCTTTTTTTGATATCATCATCTCTAAAGATAATAAAAATGCTCCACATATTAGTTTTTCTCAAAAAGTTATGCAAGAATTTAATATAAAATCAGCAAGTGTAAGCGTAGCGCATGATGGGGGTTTTGCTATAGCAGTAGTGGCTATAGAAACTAAGCAAGGTTAAAACCTTGCTTTACATATAAAGCCCACCATTGACTTTTAAAATTTCTCCTGTGATATAAGAAGAATGATCGCTTAATAAAAATGCCACAGCTTGAGCTACTTCACTTGCATCCGCAAAACGCTTTAAAGGGATATTATTAATATAATTTTGTTTTATTTCATCACTTAAAACTTCGGTCATATCACTTTTTATAAAACCTGGGGTAATGCAGTTGTATCTTATATTTCTTGCTGCGCCTTCTTTAGCAAAAGATTTTGTTAATGCTATCATACCACCTTTGCTGGCACTATAATTAGTTTGGCCTGCATTTCCCATTTCTCCAACTATAGAAGCGATATTTACAACCGCACCAAAACGCTTTTTACTCATAGTTTTTAATGCCTCTCTACAACCTAAAAAGCTTGAATTTAAATTAGCATTAATCACTGAAGAAAAATCATCCATACTCATTCTAAGTGCTAATTTATCATTAGTAATACCTGCATTATTAACTAAGTAACTAAGTTCACCATCACTTTCTATTATGGTTGCAATAGCGCTTGTAAATTCTTCTTCAACACTTGCATCAAATTTAATCACAGCTGCAGTGCCACCACTTTTTTCTATCTCTTCTTTTAACGCATCAGCAAGCTCAGGCTTGCTTCTATAATTAATCCAAACTTTTAAACCATAACTTGCTAATTCTTTAGCTATTGCTGCACCTATACCTTTACTTGCACCTGTTATCAAAACATTTTTTCCACTAAATTTCATTGTTCTCCTTTAAATTAAAATAAAGCCTCATCCATTTCTTTTGGAATAGGCAAGTTTAAAATTTTAAGCACGCTTGGTGCTATATTACTAAGCCCCATACCCTCTTTGAGTTTATCCACTCCTTTAGCTTCTACAAAAGCAAAAACATCAAAGGTTGTGTGATTAGTGAGCATATTTTCATTTTCATCCCTCATCGCTTCACAGTTTCCATGATCTGAAGTAATAATAAAAGCATAATCATGTTCCCTTGCTTTGGCAATAACCCTACCTAAACACTCATCCACACATTCAACCGCACTAATTGCAGCATTAAAATCACCCGTATGTCCTACCATATCACCATTTGCAAAATTTACTACGATAAAATCCATGCCATTTTCTATACCCTTAATCACCTCATCTGCGACTTCTTTAGCACTCATTTGAGGTTTTTCATCGTATGTTTTTACCTTAGGACTTGGGATTAAAACTCTTGTTTCATTGCATTCTAATTCTTCTTTTCCCCCATTAAAGAAAAAAGTTACATGAGCGTATTTTTCTGTCTCAGCTGTGTGAAGTTGGCTTAAATTTGCATTAGCTATCACAGAAGCTAAAGTATTATTTAATTCTTCTTTTTCAAACATCACAGGCAGTTTAAAACTTTCATCATACAAACTCATAGTAATGGCATTTTTTACAAGCACCTCTTTTGGAAATTCATTAAAGCTTTCTTGGGTTAAAGAAGCAACTAATTGACGCATTCTATCATTTCTAAAATTGATAAAAATCACACCATCTTCAGCCTTAATTCCATCAAAGTTTTGACTAATAACTGGGCTTAAAAACTCATCTGTGATATTTTCATCATAGCTTTTTTGTATAAATTGTGCAAAATCATCACACTTTGGTGCCTTAGTAAATAAAGCATCATAATAAGATTTAACCCTATCATAGCGCTTATCTCTATCCATAGCATAAAATCTTCCCGATAAAGAAGCAAAATTAATCCTTTCTTTTTCACAAAATTCCTGTAAAGATTTTATAAATTCCAAACCTGAATTTGGGGGACAATCCCTACCATCGCTAATTGCATGCGCAAAAACTTCTTTATTTTCTTGCTTACAAATTTTTAAAAGTGCATTAAAATGTGTATGCATAGAATGCACCCCACCATCACTATAAAGCCCTATAATATGCACTCTTTTACATTTTTGCAATAAATCTTTTAAAGCCTTATTATCTTTTAAAGTGTCATTTTCTATGGCTTTATTTATCTTGACTAAATTTTGATAGATTATGCGTCCACTACCTATACACATATGCCCTACTTCGCTATTACCCATTTGACCTTCAGGTAGGCCAACTGCCAAGCCACTTGTTTTTATCAAAACATTAGGGGTATTTTCAAAAAGCTTATCATAAGTTGGCTTTTTAGCATGAAAAAAAGCATTATAGTTTGAATTTGTATTATGTCCTATACCATCTGTGATTATCAAAATACATTTTTGACTCATTTTTTACTCTTTTTTATAATTTATTTATGTGATTTTACTAAAATTATGCTTTTAAAAAACAAATACAAGGTTAAAATTTTGCTTTATCTTACAGAATATACAAATTATATGTTTTTTTCTTATATTAGCGTGCGTGCTGGTTTTGCATTTTTTATCGCTTTATTTTTGAGTTTATATTTAATGCCAAAATTTATCAAATGGGCTCAAAATAAAAAAGCAAATCAACCTATTTATGAATACGCTCCACAATCACACCAAGCCAAATCTCATACCCCTACTATGGGCGGGCTTGTTTTTATCTTTGCTACTATCATAGCAAGTGTTTTAAGCGCTGATTTAAATAATAGTTTTGTAATCGTTGGATTATTGTGTTTGATGTTATTTTGTACTATAGGCTTAGTCGATGATTTGGGTAAGATTTTAAAAAAAGACAATCACGCAGGACTAAGCCCAAAAATGAAACTTCTAGGACAATTTAGTGCTGCTTTTATCTGTGTTGGATTATTATATTTATTTGATATAAATACTGAATTTTATTTACCTTTTTATAAACACGCTATTTTTGATGGTGGTATGTTTATGCTGTTTTTATGGATTTTAGTTATTGTATCAAGCTCTAATGCTGTGAATTTAACTGATGGGCTTGATGGGCTTGCAACCGTGCCTTCTATATTTTCTCTTTTAAGCCTTGGTGCTTTTTTATATTTAAGTGGAAATGCTATTTATAGTTCTTATTTATTTTTACCTAAAATTCAAGGTCTAGGAGAACTTGTGGTGCTAAGCTCAGCTTTAGTTGGTGCGCTTATGGGATTTTTGTGGTATAACTGCTATCCTGCACAAGTTTTTATGGGAGATAGTGGGAGTTTAAGCATAGGGGCGTTTTTAGGCTATCTTGGCATAGTAAGTAAAAATGAAATTTTACTTTTACTGATAGGTTTTGTATTTGTTTTAGAAACTGTTTCAGTGATTTTACAAGTAGGAAGTTTTAAAATCTTCAACAAAAGAGTATTTAAAATGGCACCTATTCATCATCATTTTGAAAAAATAGGTTGGGTGGAAAACAAAATCATCGTGCGTTTTTGGATGATAGCCTTACTTGCAAATATCATTGCATTAATTAGTATAAAGTTAAGATAATGAAAATTTCACTTTTTGGATACGGAAAAACAACTAAAGCTTTTGCACAGCGTTTTGGAAATTGCGATATTTATGATGATCATTTTACAAGTATAAGTAAAGATGAATTTAACAATACACTTTTACCACCTTGTGAATTTGATCCTTTAAAAAGTGACTTAGAAATTCCAAGTCCTGGCTTTCCAAATAATCATTCTCTCATACAGCAAGCAAGAAATTTAAGCAGTGAGTATGATTTTTTTTATGATGGTATGCCAAAAAGTGTTTGGATAAGCGGAACAAATGGCAAAACCACTACCACTCAAATGACACATCATCTTTTAAAACACATCAATGCACAAATGGGAGCAAATATTGGAACTCCTTTAGCACAAATGGACGCTAATACTAAATTATGGATTTTAGAAAGCTCGTCTTTTTCACTTTTTTACACCAAAGTAGCTAAACCTGAAATTTATGCACTTTTACCTATCACACCTGATCATCTTTCTTGGCATAAAAGCTTTGAAAATTATGAGCAAGCAAAACTTAGCGTGCTTGAAAGAATGAATGAAAATGATGTGGTAATTTTACCTAAAAAATATGAGGCTTATCCAACTCATGCTTATGTTATAAGCTATGAAGATGAGCAAGATTTAGCTAAAAAAATGCAAATTGATTTAGAAAAAATTCATTTTAAAACCCCATTTTTACTTGATGCACTTATTGCTTTAAGTATAGAAAAAATCATACTAGATCGTTGCTCTTATGAACTTTTAAATGAGTTTAAGATAGAAAAAAACAAGCTTGAAGAAATATTTGATCATAAAAATAGACTTTGGGTAAATGATACTAAAGCAACTAATCTTGATGCTAGTTTAGCTGCTCTTAAACGCTATAAGGATAAAAAAATTCATCTTATCATAGGTGGGGATGACAAAGGAGTGGATTTAAGTGCTTTATTTGCTTTTATGAAAGAGCTTAATATAGAACTTTATACCATAGGAAAAAGCGCTAATAAAATGCTTGAATATGCTAAAAATGCTAATTTAAAAGCACATTTTTGCGAGTTTTTACCTAAAGCAGTAGAAAAAATCAATCAAAACCTAACTAATGATGGAGTAGCTCTACTAAGCCCTGCTTGTGCGAGCTTAGATCAATTTAAATCTTACGAAGAAAGGGGAGAGCTTTTTAAAAAATGTATTCAAGAATTAAACTAAATCTTTTTGAATGCAAAGCTTTAAAAACTCACATAAATTTATAAATTTCTTGCTTGGTTCTTTATTTTTATGATAAATCAAGCAAAGCTCTCTTGAAATTTTAAAATTTTTTAATCTTACTTCAAATAAGCTTTTAGCTTCAAGCTCTTCTTTAACGCTAAATTTAGGTAAAACCGCTAAAAAATTACCTTTTTTAACTAACTCTTTTATCATAGCAGTTGAGTTTAACTCATAAGCTAAATTAAGCTTTATATCTTTAGGCAAAGCATTTAAAAATACTTCTTTTGCGCCAGAACCTTGCTCACGACTTAGCCATTTAAAATCCTTTAACTCATCTATGAAAAATTCTTTTTTGAAGTCATTTTTACTCACCACAATAAGCTCATCATCACAAATTTTAATCTTTTTTACATCCTTGTCTTTGCAAATTCCTTCAATCAAACCTATATCTATTTCTTTATCTAAAATATCTTTGATAATATTTTGACTATTATCTAAAAACAAATTTAACTTGATATTTTCTTCCTTTTGATCTAAAAAAGATCCTAGTAAATAAGTACCTACATTTTGACTCACTTTCATACTTATTTCATAGCTTTGATCATCTTGCATTGCTTTTTCTATGCGTTCAAATTCTAAAATCAAAGGTGTAATTTGTTTTAAAAAAACCTTTCCTTTTTCATTTAAGCTTAAAAATTTAGCATTTCTATCAAAAAGCTTGGTGTTTAAACTTTTTTCAAGTTCAAATATAGCTAAAGACAAAGCAGATTGAGTTATATTTAATTCTTTAGCACAAGCTCTTAAATTTAAATTTCTACACAAGGCTTGAAAATATTTTATTTGTTTAAAAGTCATAAGCACTCTTTTGATAAATATTTTTAATCATTATATCAAATAAAATTAATTTTACTTATCATAAAAAAATCATTAAGATTACAAAAAATAAAAAAGGAAAATTTCATGCATAAAAATATATATAAACATAGAAAATTTGAAGCTTTTTTACTGCTTTTTACTCTTGCTTTTTGTGCTTTTGCTATTTCTGAGCTTAGTTTTTTCAAAAATCTTGGAATTTCAGCTTTAATCATAGCTGTAATTTTGGGAGCTTTAATAGGAAATTTAGCACATCAAAATGCAAATTTACTCAAAAAATCAGGAGTTTTAAACATAGCAACAAAAGAAATTTTAAGACTTGGGATTATACTTTATGGCTTTAGAATTACTTTTAATGATTTAGAAAAAGTTGGATTAAATGGGATTTTATTAGCATTTTTAGTGGTATTTTCTACCTTTTTTATAGGGCTTTTGCTAGGAAAATTATTCAAACTTGATCTTAAAGAAAGTATACTTATAAGTAGTGGCTCAAGCATTTGTGGAGCAGCTGCTGTGATGGCTAGTGAAAGCATTGTTAAAGGTGGCTCTGCTAAAGTTGGCGTGGCAGTTTGCACTGTGGTGGTTTTTGGAACTTTAGGGATGTTTTTATATCCTTTGGCTTGGAATTTGGGTTGGTTTGATTTTTTTAATTTAAAGCAAATGGGCTATTTCATGGGAGCAAGCTTGCATGAAGTTGCACATGCTGTTGCAGCAGGTGAAGCTGTGCAAGCAGGAGATGGTGCTGTCATAGAAAAAATGATGCGTGTTTTAATGCTAGTACCTTTTTTGATTTTCTTAAGTCTTTTTTCATTAAAATTTCTAAGCAAAAATAATGAAAAAATTTCCATTAAAGCAAATATTCCTTATTTTGCTTTGTGGTTTTTATTTGCTTGTGGTATTAGCTCACTTGAAATATTAAATACCGATTTTGCGCTTAACTATATAAAACCAAGCATACAAACCATAGACACACTTTTACTTTCTATGGCTATGGTAGCTTTGGGAGTGAATATCCATAAAAATGTTTTAAAAAATGCAGGTTTTAAACCATTTTTGATGGCATTGTTGCTTTTTATTTGGTTAATCTTTATATCAATTAACTTAATTTTCCTATTAAATTTATAATATGTTTCATTATGAAACATATTATAGTATTTTATATTTTTTTATTAATTTAATATTTATTTTTTACTACTTTATATTTAAATAGTATTATAATTGAGATGAAATAAATACCAAAAAAGGAGCTAACATGTTCACGCCTAAAACAAAAAGCGAATTAGTTGCTCTTGTTAGAGAAGAGCTTATTGCCTTAGATGAAATCGATGTAAGCTTAATCACGGATATGTCTTATTTATTCTACTATTCTACTAGGACTAATTTTAATGGTATAGAAAAATGGGATGTATCAAATGTTAAAGATATGTCTTATATGTTTTATTGCTGCAAAAGCTTTAATCATGATATTTCTAAATGGAATGTTAGAAATGTTGAAAACATGGAAGGAATGTTTTTTGATTGTGAATCTTTTGATCAAGACTTATCTTCTTGGAATATGTCAAATGTTAAAGATACTAAGTATATGTTTTGTAATTGTCTTAAATTTAATCATAAAGTAGAAAATTGGGATGTGCATAATGCCATTACAATGGCACATATGTTTGAAAACTGCAAACAATTTGATCAAGATTTATCAAGATGGGATGTACACAATGCTAAAACAATGGCATTTTTATTGCATAATTGTACTAATTTTCACTATGATGTTAAAAAATTAGACATTGATAAAAATTGTAATATTCAAAAGATACTAGGGCACGAAGAAATACAAAATAAATATGCTATAAAACATTGATCGCAAGGTAAGCTATTGCTTACCTGCTTGATTAATCCAAAGCCCCATAGCAATGACAACAATAACCTGCCCTAAAAATCCTTGAAATACACTAAATAATCTTAACAAAGAACTAACGGGCGTTACATCGCCAAAACCTATCGTTAGCATAGTAACTCCACTAAAATAATAACAATCAACCAAACCTTTTATTCTATTTTGAATTTGAGGTTTTAAGTCATCATCTAAAGACCAAAAATTATGAATTCCTCTTATGGGGGTTTGAAACTGCACCTCTATAACTTTTTCTTGTAAATCTACAATATCTAAATTTTCATTTTTTTGAGTAGCAATTAACATTCTATTATAATTATCTACATCACAAGAAAAATAATACAAATTCCCATACGCAAACCATATCAAAACATAAGCATATAAAATAATAAAAAATTTTTCTTTAATATTAATCTTACTACTAAAAGCAGCCCAAATACTAATAAGCAAAAACATCATCAATGCCATAGCTACCATAATAGGAATAATATTTAAAATTAAAAATAAAATTTCAGAAGTAATTTTACCCGTTGCATAAATAGCAAGCTCATCAAATAAAAAACTACAAAATAAAGGCACCACAGCAAGCAAAGTCCAAACAAAAAGAAATCGTTTGGTGCTTTTATGATAAATGCCAATATAATGATTTAAAAGTCTATGATATAGCATTAGCGAATCAGTAATAAAGGTTTTTTAGCCTTAGTTAAAATATCATTTGTCAAACTACCAAATAAAATACTTTTTAACCAGTGATGCGAATAAGCTCCCATGATCAATAAATCTATATCATTTTGTTCACCAAAATCAAATAAAGCCTGAGTAATCTCTCCACTTAAATGCTGAGTTTGTACATTTAAATTTGCTTCTTTAAAAATTTGACTTACTTGAGCTAATAACTCACAAGAAGCTTTTTCATCTTTAGAAACATTTACCACATAACGCTTTGCTTCTTTAAAAATAGGTCTTTTAATGGCTTGCTCTATAGCCTTTTTAGCTAAATTACTCCCATCATAAGCCATCATCACACTTTTAATCTCTTTAAAGGCAGAATTTACAAGCAAAATAGGTACATTTAAAGCTCTTACTAATTCTTCTGTATGAATGCCTATTTTATTTTTCTTACCTCCGCCTTTTAAACCTGCTATGGCTAATCTTATTTGATCATTATATTCTTTTAAAACTTCTTCTAAATCTCCATCTTTTTGCACACTAAAGCATTCTTTTACGCCTTGTTCTTTTGCATAAGCACAAAATTCTTCTAAAATTCTTTGCCCTTTTTTACAAAGATTTTCATTTTTTTGACTTTGCTCTTCTACTAAATCTTCAATCACACACCCACTAGCACCTATGCCAAAACTACAAGCTAATTCAGCATTAGTAAAATTTGGTTCTATGGTATATAAAAACATTAAAGGTAAATCTAGCTTTTTAGCTAAATACACCCCATAATACAAACTTTCTCTACAAGGCTCTAAAACATCTACACAAACTAGAATTTTTTCCATTTAATATCCTTTTGTAGTATTAATCTTGTGCTTTTTGCGCTATTAAAACACCTTCTATGATTTTTTTAATATCCCCATCTAAAATATTATCAACCTGCGAAAAAGCTTCGTTTGAGCGTGTATCTTTAACTTGTTGATAAGGAAAAAGCACATAAGAGCGGATTTGATGACCCCAGCCTATCTCACTTTTTTCGCTTGAATTTGCTTCATCTTGTTGTTTCATAAGCTCAAGCTCATAAAGGCGTGATTTTAGCATTTTAAAAGCAGTTGCTTTGTTTTTGTGTTGGCTTCTATCGTTTTGACATTGCACTACTATACCACTTGGCATATGAGTTATGCGCACTGCTGATTCAGTTTTATTAACATGCTGCCCACCTGCTCCGCTTGCTCTATAATAATCAATCCTTATATCTTTTTCTTCAATTTCTATTTCTATATCATCATCAAGTTCAGGTGAAACCATCACACTAGAAAAACTCGTATGGCGACGCCCTGCACTATCAAATGGAGAAGTTCTTACTAAACGATGAATACCATTTTCAGCTTTTAAATACCCATAAGCATTTTCACCTTTTACTAAAAAACTAACATCTTTAAGTCCTGCTTCTTCGCCTTCTTGAAAGTCAAGTGTTTCTACTTTAAAACCTTCTCTTTCACAAAATCTCAAATACATCCTATAAAGCATACTAGCCCAGTCATTACTCTCCGTTCCACCCGCTCCTGGGTGAATAGAAACTATGGCGTTTTTACCATCATTTTCCCCACTTAAAAGCATAGAAATTTCAAGATTTACAATAAGATCTTCTAGCTTGTTTGCATCTTCAAATAAAGCTTCTATAGTATCTAAGTCATTTTCACTATTAGCTAGATCAAAAAGCTCGCTAGCATCATTTAAAGCATTATTTGCATTTTCATAATTTTTAAGTAAATTTGAAATTTTAGTTTTTTCTTTACCTATCACTCCTGCTTGTTTTACATCACTCCAAAAAGAAGGGGAATTTTCTAAATTTTCTATTTCTTTTAATCTTGCTTTTATCTCTTCAGGCTTAATGATAGAAGCGATATTTCCAACTTTGTTTTTTAATTTTTTTAAAAGTTCGCTGTATTCGTAATTATCCATAAAAATTTTCTTTCTAATTTTGATATAATTTAATCTTATAATTTTAGCAAAAAATAAAACATTTAAAGTGAGAAATATGCCAAAACTTTTTTTAATGTCTTTAGGTTGTAATAAAAATTTAGTTGATAGTGAAATCATGCTTGGAAGATTGAGTGATTATGAAATTTGTGATGAGCCAAGCATAGCTGATGTTTTGATTGTAAATACCTGTGGCTTTATAGATAGTGCTAAAAAAGAAAGCATTAATGCGATTTTAGACTTACACGAGCAAAGAAAAAAAGATTCATTGTTAGTTGTAACAGGCTGTTTAATGCAACGCTACCGTGAGGAATTGATGAAAGAACTACCTGAAGTTGATCTTTTTACCGGTGTGGGAGATTATGAAAAAATTGATGAGATAATACTTAAAAAAACTAATCTATTTTCAAATTCTACTTACTTACAAGATAAAAACACCAATCGTGTGATCACAGGCTCTAACTATCATGCTTTTATCAAAATAGCTGAAGGGTGCAATCAAAAATGTTCATTTTGCGCCATACCAAGCTTTAAAGGAAAACTCAAATCAAGAAGTTTAGAAAGCATTGTAAATGAAGTAAAAGAGCTTATTAAAAAAGGCTATAAAGACTTTTCTTTTATCGCTCAAGATACAAGTTCGTATTTATTTGATCAAGGTCAAAAAGATGGACTTTTAAAGCTTATTGAAGCTATAGAAAATATCCAAGGTGTAAAGGCTGCTAGAATTTTATATCTATACCCAACAAGCATTAGTAAAGAAGTAATAGAAAAGATCATTCAATCAAAAGTTTTTGTAAATTATTTTGATATGCCTTTACAACACATCAGTGATAATATGCTTAAAATCATGAAACGCGGAGCTAATAAAGCTAAATTAATCGAACTTTTAAATTTAATGAAACAAGCGCCAAATTCATTTTTACGCACAGGTTTTATAGTAGGACACCCTGGAGAGAGTGATGAGGATTTTGAAGAATTATGCGCTTTTATAAAAGAATTTGATTTTGATAGAATTAGTGTTTTTGCTTATTCTAAAGAAGAAGATACCGCAGCTTTTGAAATGGAACAAATTCCTAGTAAAATCATCAATGCAAGATTAAAAGTAATAGAAAAAATCGTTGATGATTGCATAGAAAAAAGCTTTAATCAACAAGTTGGTAAAAAAACCTTAGCATTTTGTGAAGGACAAAGCTCTGAAGGAGAATTTTTCATCGGTGCAAAAGATTTGCGTTGGGATAGAAATATAGATGGAGAAATTCTCATCAATGAAAGTGATTGTGGAAATTTAGAAATGGGCGAGCTTTATGAGTGTGAAATCACACAGAGCTTAGATAAAAAACTCATTGCAAAAGCCTTAAGAAAGCTTGATGATTGATAGCAAATATTTAAATCATTTAAAGCAAGGGAAAAATCTTTTAGCATTTTCTCATGGGAATGATTCTAGTGCTTTATTTTTCATGCTTTTAGAAAAAAATATAGATTTTGATCTTGCTTTTATAAACTATAAAACTCGCAAAAATAGTGATAAAGAGGAACAAAGCGCCAAAGAATTAGCCAAGCATTTTCATAAAAAAATTTACATCAAAACCGCACCCAAAATAACAAAAAATTTCGAAGCTTGCGCAAGAGCTTTACGTTATGAGTTTTTTGAAGAACTTTGCAAAAATCACTCTTATGATAATCTTTTACTAGCTCATCATTTAAACGATAAATTAGAATGGTTTTTAATGCAATTTTCTAAAGGTGCAGGGCTTAGAGAATTACTTGGTTTTAAAGATATTGAAAAAAGAAAATATTTTACTATCATAAGACCCTTGCTTGAAATTCCTAAAGAAGAAATTTCAAATTACTTAAAAGAAAACAATATCACTTATTTTCATGATGAGAGTAATGATGATGAAAAATATTTTAGAAATTTCATACGCAAAAATTTTGCCAATGAGTTTTTAAAGCTTTATCCAAATGGAGTAAGAAAGAGCTTTAAATACCTAGAAAAAGACTTAAAAGAAGAAAATATTTATGAATTTAAAAATATTTACATTACTCATAAAGATGAAAGTTTAATCGCAAAATGTTTTAAAAAACTTGGAGTACTTTTAAGTGCTAAACAAAGACAAGAAGCTTTAAAAGGCGATGGAGTAATTTCGCATAAAATAGGCATTGTTTACATACAAGAAAAAGTTTTGATTTTTCCTTTTGTAAGTTGTGAGAAAATGTCAAAAGAATTTAAAGAAATTTATAGAAAAGCAAAAATCCCTAAACTCTTAAGAGCATATTTATACACAAAAAATATTGATGTAAAAGAGCTTATGCAAGCTCTTTTATGATTTCTTCAAAAAGTTCTTTTACTCTTGTTTCTAAAAAGTCTTTAAATTCAGCACTTGTAGCTTCAGCACGCATGATAAGATATGGACTTGTATTAGAAGCACGCAAAAGCGCCCAGCCTTCTTTAAAGGTAATTCTAACTCCGTCAATTTCATTACAATCAAGCACATTTTCAAAAGCATTTGCTTTTACTTTTTCTTTAAATTTTTCTATGATTTGAAATTTATTTTCTTCACTAACCTTAAGCTTAATCTCTTCGCTTGCATAAAGTTTTGGTAATTCTTTAACTAATTTTTCTATATCAAAACCATTTACTAAAAGCTCTAAAGTTCTTAAAAATGCATAAATTCCATCATCATAACCAAAATATCTATCTTTAAAGAAAATATGCCCACTAAGCTCTGCTGCTATGTCGATATTTTGCTCTTTCATCATTTTTTTAATATTAGAATGTCCAGTCTTACCCATCATGATAAAACCGAATTTAGCTACCTCATCAAAAAGGTTTTTAGAGCATTTTACCTCACCTAAAACTCTAGGATTTTTTATATTTTTAGCAAATAAATAGCAAAGCTCATCGCCCTTAAATACATAGTCTTTACTTGCTACTACTAAACGATCCCCATCTCCGTCAAAAGCAAAGCCCATTTTTGCATTTTCATTTTCTTTTAGCGCAACTTGCAATGCGTGTAAATTTTCAAGCTCTGTTGGATCGGGTGCGTGATTTGGGAAATTTCCATCAGGATTTTCAAATAAAATTTGCGCATTAAGATTTAATTTTTCCACCAAAGGCTTTATAATTACTCCAGTGGCTCCATTTGCACAATCAATAATGATTTTTTCTTTATAGCCCTTAAGATGTGAAAAATGTTTAGCTAAAAAGTCTATATATAAGCTTTTAACATCATAATTTTCACATCTTAAATCATCATTGATTTCAAGTTCTAAATACTCTTGCACTTTTAAAGAAAGTTTTTTCAAATCAGCACCAAAAAAACTTTCTTTATTAATCGTGATTTTAAAGCCATTGTATTCTTTTGGATTATGCGAACCTGTTATCATAATATTTGCATCAAAAATATCATCGAAAAACAAACTAAAATATCCCATAGGAGTTGGCGCTAAACCTATATTAAAAACTTGCATATTAGTTTTATTTAAACCACTGATTAAATAATTAAAAAGTTCATTTGCACTATATCTTGCATCATAGCCCACACTTACTTTCTCACAACCTCTTGATTTCATTTCTAAACCCAAAGCATAACCTATAGCTTTTACACTTTTTTCATTTAACTCACTTGGGTAAAGCCCTCTTATATCATACTCTCTAAAAATCAAATCTAACATTTTAATCCTTTTGTCTTCTAAGTTCTAATTTTGCTTGTTTTAAACTTTCTTCTATGTTTTCATTTTTGCTTGATAAACAAAGTTTAATTTCTAATTTTGCATTTTGCTCTTTCAATTCAAAACTATATTTTTGCATAAAATTTTCAAGCATTTGAAGCTTGCTTTGTACAAAAGCTATATTTTCATTTTCAAATACAATGATAAAATAATCCTTATCATCTTTAAAAACCCTAGCATGTAAAGCTTTTTTTAAAATCCTAGCAAACTCATGCATTATAAACTCACCCATTTTTGAGCCTTTTTGATGATAAATTTCATTGATATTTTTTATTTCAATCAAGGCTAAATGAAAATTTTCAAGTCCTTGAGCATATCTTCTTAAGGCTTTTAAATTTGGCAAATTGGTTAAAGTGTCAAAAAAGGCTATTTTATAAGCTTTATATGCTAAAAATCCTATCAACACTAAAGAAGCAAATTCATAATAACCCAAATCAACACTATTGTAAAATAAAAACTGCACACTCAAGCCCATATAAGCTAGTAAAAAATGAAAATCATTGTTTTTAAAATACGAAAATAATAAAAATATCATTCCCACCCAAAACACACAAAAACTTAACTCACTAATAGGCTTAAAAAATTGCGTTGAGAGACCAAAAATTTCACTTGTAATGCTGGCATTAAAATTAGTGCTTGTGCTAAGTATTAACGCTACAAAACCCATAAAAGCTAAATACGCAAATTTAATGAGATTAATTCTTTCAAACACAAGCTTGCTATCTTGCAAAAACACAAAAAGCACAAAAGAAAAAGGCAAAAATACCGAGATAAATAAATGCGCTTGATATTCACTTGCTACTAAAGATAAAGCTCTAGCACATAAAATCAACAAAAGTAAGAAAAAAATCTTATTTTGCTTAAAAAAATAAGCTAAAAATAAAGCTAAGATATTAAAAACCAAAGTCATACTAGGCAATGTTTTTAACAATAAATACGAAAAATCCAAAATAATAAACCTTTTTTTGTTAAAATTATAGCAAAAATATTTTAAGGATATTAATGGTAGAAGTAAAAAATCTCACTATGCGTTTTGCAAATCAGTTATTATTTGAAGATGTAAATTTAAAATTAAACCGTGGTGAAAGATATGGACTTATAGGCGCAAATGGCGCAGGAAAATCAACCTTTTTAAAAATTCTCTCAGGCGAAATAGAATCAAGCAGTGGAGAAATTTGCATAGATCCAAATTTAAAAATCGCTGTATTAGGACAAGATCAATTTGCTTTTGAAAACTACACTATCAAAGATGCGGTAATGTGTGCAAATAAAAGATTATATGATGCACTAAAAGAAAAAGAAAAACTTTATATGAGTGAAGAATTTACCGATGCAATCAATGATAGATTAAGCGAGCTTGAAATCATAACAGCAGAAGAAGATCCAAACTATGATTGTGAGCTTAGATGTGAAAAAATTCTTAGTTCTTTAAATATAAAAGATTTTAATGCTCTTATGAGCACTTTACAAAGTGCGGATAAATTTAAAGTTTTATTAGCACAAGTATTGTTTTTAGGTGCTGATGTATTATTTTTAGATGAGCCTACAAATAACCTTGACTTAGAAGCTATTTCTTGGCTTGAAAATGAACTTTTAAGACATGAGGGAACTTTAGTAGTAATTAGCCATGATAGACATTTTCTAAATAAAGTTTGTACAAGAATTTTAGATGTGGATTTTAAACAAATACGCGATTTTGCTGGAAATTATGATGATTGGTATATGGCTTCAACCTTACTTGCTAAGCAAGCTGAACTCAAACGCGATAAAACCTTAAAAGAAAGAGAAGAATTAGAAAATTTCATACGTCGTTTTAGCGCTAATGCTTCAAAAGCCAAACAAGCTACAAGTAGGGCTAAAGCTTTAGAAAAACTTGAACTTGAAGAGATTAAAACTTCAAGTAGACGTGATCCTAGCATAGTTTTTAGAACAAATAGAGAAATAGGAAATGAAGTTTTAGAATTAAAAGGTATTAGCAAAGCTTATGATAAAACTTTATTTGAAAATTTAGAATTGAAATTAGAAAAAGGTGATAAAATAGCCTTAATCGGTGCAAATGGTGTTGGAAAAAGTACTTTAGCTAAAATCATTGCATCAAAATTAGAACCTGATAGTGGCCACATCCACCTTGGTGCTACCATAGAAATGGGATATTTTTCACAAGATACAACGAATTTAATTAATGAAGATTTGAAACTTTATGAATGGCTAATGAGTGAAAAATTCAAAGATTTGGATGAAATTCGCAAATGTCTTGGTAGAATGCTCTTTAGTGGAAGCGATCAAGAGAAAATGGCTTCTAGCTTAAGCGGGGGCGAAAAACACCGCTTAATGCTTTCAAAATTAATGTTAGAACGTGGAAATTTCTTACTTTTAGATGAACCGGATAATCATTTAGATCTTGAAAGTATCATTGCATTAGGTGAAGCCTTGTATAATTTCAAAGGTTGCGTGATATGCATAAGCCACGATAGAGAACTAATTAGTGCTTTTGCTAATCGTATATGGTTTTTAGAAGATGGGAAATTAACAGATTTTAAAGGAAGTTATGACGAATTTTTAGGAGGTTTAGAATGAATTCGTTTAAGATAAAATATGCAGCTGGTTTTGGACATTTTACTCAAAATCACAGAGGTTTTGGCCCAACTATTTATGTAGAAGAAAGTATTGATTTTCAAAGCGAAAAAGATTATTTTGACTATGTTGAATTTTATGAAAAATTCAGCAAAGAAGATGATACTTATTTTCACATTTCATTTTTAGAAGATCGCCCTTTAACTTCTCAAGAATTAGAAAGTAGAAATGCTTATAGAAAACTAAGAGATGAGCGCTGTAACAAAGCTAGAGAAGAGTTTATCAAAAACAATGAAATAGAAGCTGAATACTACCCAACTCATGGTGATTAAGGAATGATTTTTGCTTGTTTTTTCCTTGTAATATTTTGAAAGGAGAAAACATGCAAGTTAACCATGATAATTTATCGGTTAAAGAGTATGGATATGGTCAAAGTAGTGCCTATAAAAGCACTCAAGGAGCTAATGAAGACTTTATGTCTTTACTTAGTCAAAGCAATAGTGAAAATTTAAACGAGCAAAGCATAAAACTTGATGAGCTTTTTTCAAAAGCTATGAATCAAGATCAATTTAGCACAGGAATTTTTAGCTCAAATATGTCAAATATTTATAATTATCGTTTTAGAGGACAAAACGAAACTCCTATGCAAGCTAATATAGAAGAAAAACAAGAGCCACAAAAAGATATGGTAAAAGATCTTTTAAGTTCTTTATAAAAATGAAGTAAGCAAACGCTTACTTCCAAACAAGTCCGCCAAATTCAAACTCTTTTGCAAATTTTTTAAATTCCTCTTCTTCTTTAGCATTAACGCTTAAAATCAATTCAACATTTTCTTGAAATTTTTTTTCATATGAAATGTTATTTTTATTTAAAAAATGCTCAAATCTTGCATAAAGATGAAAAGGAATGTTTAAAATTAAAATATTTTTAGCTTCAAATTCTAAAAGCGTTGCATTTAAAATAGCTTCATTTGTAGCTTCACTATAAGCTCTTACAAGACCGCCTGTACCAAGTTTAATCCCTCCAAAATAACGCACCACAATCACCGCGCAATTAACAAGCAAAGCCCCTCTTAAGACATTCAAACAAGGCATAGCAGAAGTTCCTTTTGGCTCACCATCATCACTTTTATCTTCTATGATTTGATCAAATTCATTTAAATACCTATAAGCATATACAAAATGTACGGCTTTTAAATGCTCATTTCTTAGCTTTTGCATTAAATTTTGAAAATCTTCAAAAGGACATAAAAAAGACAAAAAAGTTGATTTTTTGACTTCTATTTTTGCTTGATAAATTTGATCAATAGTTTTCATATTTTCCTTAAATTAGTTATAATATTTAAATAAAATTATAATCAAAACAACTTATAAAAATTTAAGGATAAACTATGCTTCAAACTTGTATTTTTCCTGCAGCAGGTTATGGTACTAGATTTTTACCTGCTACAAAAACCCTACCTAAAGAAATGCTACCTATACTAACTAAGCCTTTAATTCATTATGGTGTAGATGAGGCTTTAGAAGCTGGTATGGAAACTATGGGCTTTGTTACAGGACGTGGAAAAAGAGCTTTGGAGGATTATTTTGATATTTCTTATGAACTTGAACACCAAATCGCAGGTACTAAAAAAGAATATCTTTTAAGTGAAATAAGAACACTCATAGATCGTTGTACTTTTACTTTTACAAGACAAAATGAAATGAAAGGCTTAGGAGATGCAGTTTTAAAAGCAAAGCCTTTAGTGCAAGATGAAGCTTTTGGGGTAATTTTGGCAGATGATTTATGCGTAAATGAAGATGGGGTAAATGTCCTAGCTCAAATGGTAAAAATTTATGAAAAATACCGCTGCTCTGTTATAGCTGTAATGGAGGTTGAAGCCAATCAAGTTTCAAATTATGGGGTTATAGCAGGAAATGCTGTGGAGGAGGATTTAATCATGGTAAATTCTATGGTAGAAAAACCTGATCCAAAAGATGCTCCAAGCAATTTAGCCATCATAGGAAGATACATTCTAACGCCTGATATTTTTGGTATTTTAGAAAATACTAAAGCAGGTAAAAACGGAGAAATTCAACTAACCGATGCCTTACTTTCACAAGCAACTAACAATATGGTTTTAGCTTATAAATTTAAAGGAAAAAGGTTTGATTGTGGAAGCGTAGAAGGCTTTGTGGAAGCGACAAATTATTTTTATGAGAAAAGTAAAAATGCTAAATAATACTTTATTTTTTAAAACCCAAGATTTTAAAAAAATCACCGCTTATGCAAATAGAATGAATGATGAGTTAGAAAGTGGCGATATAGGGTATTATCACTTAGTAGATACAAGCTTTGATTTAATCAAAGAAAGCAAAGAATTTATCGCAACTAAAACTCATATAGAAAATATTATTTTAGTAGGTATGGGTGGATCAAGTTGTGGGGTTAAAGCTTTAAAAGAGCTTTTATTTGATCAAGCAGAAGAAAAAAAACTTTTTATTATTGACAATACCTCCTCACATACTTTTACCCAAACTATGCAAAAAATAAATCCCCAAAAAACACTTTTCATCATAGCAAGTAAATCAGGTACAACTATAGAGGTGATTTCTTTATTTAAACTCATCATTGCTCATTTTGATTTTAAAAATGAAAATTTACACGAAAACTTTGTGTTTATTACTGATTTTGAGTCAAAACTTCACAAACTAGGAGAAGAATTAAACATAAAATGCTTTTTTATACCTAAAAATGTTGGAGGTAGATTTAGTGTTTTATCTGCTATTGGTATTGTTCCTTTGAGTTTTTGTGGGTATGATACTAAAGCCTTATTAGAAGGTGCAAAAGCTTGTTATGTGGATTTTTTTGAGAAAAAATGTGATCAAATTTTGCAAAAGGCTTATCATTACTGCACACATAAAAGTGCACATATTAATGTGCTTTTTTCTTATGGAGATGCTTTTAAGGGCTTTAATGAATGGTATATTCAACTAATTGCTGAAAGTCTAGGCAAAAAACAAGGCTTTAAACGCATAGGTTTAACTCCTATTGCTTTAATTGGCGCTAGAGATCAGCATAGCTTTTTACAACTTATCATGGATGGACCTAAAGATAAAACTGTTACTTTTTTAAAAATCAAAGATAGTCAAAAATCTCCTAGTATCCCAAATATAAGCTTTAATCATTTGCAAAATTGTGACTTTACTAATGAGGTCAATTTACATGATCTTTTAAACGCACAATGTGATGCAACCATGCATGCATTAATTGCTGAAAATTTAAGTGTTGATGTAATAGAACTTGAAAAATTAGATGCTTATCATTGTGGGTATTTGATGTATTATTATGAGTTATTTACTTCTGCATGTGGCATTATGCTTGGAATTAATACTTATGATCAACCTGGTGTTGAAGTAGGGAAATTAATACTAAAAAATATGCTAAGTAAATAAATTTGCTTTATTGTAAAAAAAGAGTATAATGAAAATATAATAATTACTAACATTAAAATTTATTAGATAATAATAATTATTATTTAAGAATTTTATGTTATAATTTTTAAAAATAAAAAAGGAGATAACATGTCAGTAACAAAACAATTATTACAATTACAAGCGGATGCTCATAGTTTATGGATTAAATTTCATAATTATCATTGGAATGTAAAAGGTTTACAATTTTTTTCAATTCATGAATATACAGAAAAAGCTTACGAAGAAATGGCAGAGCTTTTTGATGATTGTGCTGAAAGAGCTTTACAACTAGGAGAAAAAGCTATCGTTTGCCCAAACACTTTATTAGAAAATGCAAAAGCACCTAAGGTTCAAAAAGACTGCTTTACTCCGGTAGAAGTTTTAGAGCTTATTAGAGAAGATTATAAATATCTTTTGGCTGAATTTAAAAAGCTAAATGAAGAAGCTGAAAAAGCAAGCGATACTACAACTGCAGCATTTGCTCAAGAAAATATTGCAAAATATGAAAAAGCTCTTTGGATGCTTAATTCAACTATCCAAAATACTTGCTCTATGTAAGAATTTATAATGTTTTTTGACTTGCAAAGCTTTATTGCTTTAAGTCAAAAAACAAATTTAACTTCCCAAGAAAAAATACTCTTATTAAAACTCTATGCTCATTTTGAAAAAAATATCGATTTATTGCAAAAATTATATGATTATAGTTTGGTAGCTTATTGTGCTAATATATATTTAAATCAAAGCTTACAAAAAGAAGGTTTACAAAAATACAAAGCCATTATAAAAGCTTTAACTAATCCTTTTTATAAAAAAGAAAAAATCCCTGTAGGTGGTTTAAACAATGCATTTTTAGCTTTAAAATTTTTAAAAAATTATGAAATACTCGAACACATCAATGAAACACACCCTCAATCTAAAATGGGTTTTAGAGCTAATTTTATTTATGATAAAAAAAGAAAAAACTATATTTTGACCTTTGCAGGGAGTGATTTAAATCCTTTATGTTTTGATTTTAAAGATCTTTATAGTGATTTTTTGATTTTACTTAACAAAACTCCAAAAGGCCAAATTCAATCCATGCAGTATTTTTACAATCAACTCAAACAAAAATACGCCATTGATAAAAAGCTCATCATCATAGGGCATTCTTTAGGAGGATATTTAGCTCAAACTTTCGCAAGAACCTTTCCTAACGCGGTAAAAGAAGTCTATGCCTTTCAAGCACCTGGTTTAAACCAAAACTTTCAAAATCATTCGTATATAAATTTTCATATAAATACCACCCATAATTTAAATTTCAAAACTTACAAATGGTGGAATTTTAATTTTGTGCAAAAGCTTTATAAAAAAGATAGTAAAGAGATTTTACTACACATAGGAAGCATTAAACATCATCCTAGCGTGTGTATTTATAAACTGCATGAATTATTTAAAATTCTTAACCCATAAGGGCTAAGAATTAATGTAAATCTTCATTAAGTTTTACAGCTTTTTTATTTAAAGCTGCTATCATCACTCCACTTTGAGAGTCTTGTCTAAAATGCAAGCCATTTAGCCCTGCTAATTCTAAACCTTTATATATATCTTTATCAAATTTAAAATCAGGGTTGATTTTTTGAAGTTCTTCTTTATTTTTTAAAGCAAATTTAGTCCCTTCTAAAACAGCAATACCCGCATCAACAATACAATTATCCCCTAAAGGAATTCCCGTAACTGAATTTGCACCCAAAAGACAAGCTTTACCGATGCTAATAGCATTACCACTAGTGCCACTTAAAACACCAAGTATAGAAGCACCGCCTCCTATATCGCTACCCTCGCCCACAACAGCTGAAGAACTAATACGCCCTTCTACCATACAAGCTCCAGTTGTACCTGCATTAAAATTCACATAAGCAGCTCCTGGCATTATAGTAGTACCTGCGGCTAAAACAGCACCCATTCTTACTTTAGAACTTTCTAAAATTCTAGTATTATCCTCAGGAATAACATGAGCTAAAAATCTTGGAAATTTATCTACATAATCAATCCTTGGATACCTTCCACTCATTTTTAAATCAATCTCATTTTCTCTTAAAAAGTCTAAATCAATAGGCTTATTATCACTCCATGCAACATTTGGTAAAATCCCAAAAGCACCTGTTAAATTTAAGCTTCTTAAAGGCACTTTTTTATTGGAAAGCAAGTAAAGTTTTAAATACACACTTTCTAAACTTTTTGGTGCTTCATCTTCAAAAATACAAACAAAAGAAAAAGCATTTTCTCTAAAATTTTCCTTTGCTGCTTTGATTGCTTCTATATTTTTATGACCTTGCTCTTGTAAAAATGGCGCAAAGCATTCAAGTGCAAAATCCAAATCTTCTTTAATCAAAGTAGCCACAAACTCACTTTCATTAAAATCAACATCAACCCCTCTTCTAAAAAAAGCTTCAAACATAACAGCTGCAGCGGCATAATTTTGCTCAAAATTAATCACACCAAAATTAGCTTGAAGTTTTTTACTAGGATCAACTTGACTTAGATCAAGTCTTGCTATAGCAAAAGCTTTAGGCTTTTTATAATTAATCCTTTGTTCGATTTGCTTGATTAAATTTAAAAATTCTTCTTTACTTTCTATTGGCATATTTTCCTCCTTATTGCGAGCACGCACTTTTGCCATTCATTATAGGTTGAATAGCTGAATTATCTACTTTACCTTCTTGATTAACTTTTTCTATAAATTCCCAAATTTTTTCAGCAGCTTGCAAATATCTTTTTGAACTTACACTCTCAGGCATATAAAAACTTACAGGCTTACCGCTATCTCCACCTTCTCTTACACTCATTTCGATAGGAATTTGAGCTAAAACATCACACTTATAAGCTTTTGCCATTTCTTCTGTGGTACCTTTACCAAAGATATCATATTCTTTACCATTATCAGGACATAAAAAGCCACTCATATTTTCTATAATACCTGCAACAGGAATGTGTAATTTTTCAAACATATCTAGCGCTCTTTTACTATCATCTAAAGATACCACTTGAGGAGTACTTACGCACACACCCGCACTCACTGGCACGCTTTGGGCTAAGGTAATTTGTGCATCACCTGTTCCTGGAGGCATATCAAGCAATAATACATCAAGTTCAGGCCAAAGTACATCAGCTAAAAGTTGCTCAATCGCTTTCATAATCATAGAGCCACGCCACATCAAACCTTTACCCTCTTCTATTAGCACACCCATACTCATCATATAAACCCCATGAGATAAAATAGGACGAATTTTTTGACCTACAATTTCAGGTTTGCTTTTACTCTCGCCAAGCATTCTTGGTATATTTGGTCCATAAATATCTGCGTCTAAAAGCCCTACTCTTTTACCCATTTTAGCCAAAGAAATCGCTAAATTTAAAGTTGTAGTACTTTTACCTACCCCACCTTTACCGCTTGAAATCATAAGGAAATTTTTAATTTGTGGAGCGATATTTTTACCACTTCTTGAATTGCTTTTTTCTTCAGGAATTTTTGGTTGAATGATTTCTAAATTAAGCTCTAAATTTAAATCTTTTAAAGCATTTGCAATATTTAGTTTAAGCTCTTGTGTGATTTGAGCATTAGCTGAAACGATTTCAACTACAATATGTGCTTGATTTTCATTTGATTCAATTTTTTTTACAAAACCAAAACTAACTATATCTTTTTTAAACCCTGGATATATAACTTGTTTTAGTCTTTCTTCAATTTTTTCCTTCAATTTTTCTCCTTATTATTTAAAATGATTAATTCTACTAACATAAATATAAATTTTGGCTTTTATGGTGTATAATATCGTAACATTAATAAGAAATTAAGGTGTAACAAATGTTAGATATTTCCTTGATAATGCTATCTGCGGGAGAATCATCAAGATTTAATGCTCCAGTAAAAAAGCAATTTTTACGACTAGGCGAACAACCTTTATGGCTTTATGCTACTAAAAATTTAAGTTCTTTTTATCCT
The DNA here is from genome assembly GCF_025773025.1 of Campylobacter sp. CNRCH_2013_0855. Taxonomy (NCBI): domain Bacteria; kingdom Pseudomonadati; phylum Campylobacterota; class Epsilonproteobacteria; order Campylobacterales; family Campylobacteraceae; genus Campylobacter; species Campylobacter sp. CNRCH_2013_0855. The sequence goes on from NZ_JAKMTE010000001.1 coordinate 183,784, forward strand.
TTTAAACAAATAGTTGTTACTTCTGGTAATATTTCTTATATGAAAAAATTTGCCCCTGAATATAAATTTGTTCAAGGTGGTGCAACTAGAGCACAATCTTTACTTAATGCTTTAAGTATGGTTGAAAGCGAGTATGTTTTAGTTAGTGATGTTGCAAGAGTTTTGATTTCTAAAAATCTTTTTAACAATATCATAGAAAATCATGACAAAGCTGATTGTATTACACCTGTTTTAAAAGTAAGCGATACAACAATTTATGCTCAAGAAGCTATCGATAGAGATAAAATCAAACTCATACAAACCCCTCAACTTTCACGCACAAGTATGCTAAAAAAAGCTTTAGAACAAAACTCAAATTTCACTGATGATAGCACAGCTATACAAGCTATTGGTGGTAAAATTTGGTATGTACAAGGTGATGAGTTAGCTAAAAAAATTACCTTTAAGGAAGATTTAAAAAGCTTAAATTTACCAAAACCATCTTGGGATATTTTTAATGGAAATGGTTTTGATGTGCATGAATTTGGAGAGCAAAGAGCCTTGCTTTTAGGTGGGGTAAAAGTACATGAAAGCATGGGTTTAAAAGCTCATTCTGATGGAGATGTGCTAGCTCATGCGCTAATTGATGCGCTTTTGGGTGCAGCAGGGCTTGGAGATATTGGCGAACTTTTCCCAGATAATGATATGCAGTATAAAAACGCTGATTCTATGCTTTTATTGCAAAATGCTTATACTTTGGTGCAAAATTATGGTTTTGAGCTTGTAAATGCTGATATTACTATCATAGCCCAAACACCTAAGATGAAAGATTTTAAAGAAGCTATTGTTTTTAATATCGCTAAAACATTAAAAACCACACCAAATAAAATCAATATCAAAGCCACCACCACAGAACATCTAGGATTTGTAGGAAGAAAAGAAGGAATTGCGGTTTTAGCAAGTGTAAATTTAAAATATTTTGATTGGATGAAATTATGAAAGTTTTAATAGTAGAAAATGAATTTTATTTAGCTCAAAGTATAGGCTCAAAACTTAATTCTATAGGTTATGATTGTGATATTATCGCAAATGTTAATGAACTTGCTCATCATGATTATGAAATCATTTTACTTTCTACTAGTATGGCTAATTTTGAACATATTATAGAAATTTTTAAGCATAAAATCATTATTTTACTTATATCTTACATAAGCTCAGATACTGTTTTAGCACCATTAAAAGCTGGCGCGAGTGATTATATACAAAAGCCTTTCATGATAGAAGAATTAATGCGTAAAATAAAGCATTTTCAAGAATTTAAAAAAATAAGCATATTAAATCATACTTATCAATCTTACTTAAAACATAAATTTGAAACAGCAAAATTACCAAGTTTTGATTATAAAAAATTCAAATTGCCTTTGATTTTAAAAACTAACAATCAAATTTTTGCTGATCATTTTGTATTTAATTATACTAATGAGCACAATATCGCAAATATCTATATAGATCTTTCACACCAACAAAATTTAGATAAAATTTTTAAGGATAATTCTTTATATTATTTAGTCAATTTTCAAACCTTAAAACCTTTAGAAAAAGAGAAAGTGTTAAATCTTGCTTTAAAAAAAGCTGTTATTATACATACAAGTGCGAATATTGAGCATAGTGATTTTCAAATTTTAGAGCTAGGCGAAGATGAAAAAAGCTTTGAAAGCAATGGGATTTTAACTATTGATGATTATGTTAAACATATTATCATTAGTTATCAAAATGTCTTTCCTGATACGGATTTATCTAAAAAATTAGGAATTTCAAGAAAGTCTTTATGGGAAAAAAGGAAAAAATATGGCATTACAAAGAAAAAATAGCATTATAATCTCAGAAGAAGAATACGAGGTTTTGTGCTTTATCAAAGAGGGAATTTTTGGTTCTTTTACTAAATTGATGAACCAAAAAGAAAGAGATGAAGTCCTAGCTACTGGAATGATCCATAATCAAAAAATTCCTTACACTTTAACCTTTGCACCCGCTAGCACAAAAGAAAATAATACAATTTTAGAAAACGCAAAAGTTGGCGATAAAATAGATTTTATCTGCAATGATAAAATCATAGGACATATCATCTTAGAAAGTAAATTTGAAAATGATAAAAACAGCAATGATATTTTTAGGCCCAATGCTTGTTTAATTGATGATTTTGGGAAAACTTGCATTAGCGGGGAATTTGAAATTTATCATAATCATATCAAAGCTATTAAAGAAGATTTTGAAAAAATCAAAAAAAGATTAAACCCTTCTAATATTACCGCTATTGTTTCAAGCTTTGATCCTTTTCATAGAGCACATGAGAGAATTTTAAGATGGGCCATAGAGCAATCTGATCTAGTAATTATTTTCCTTATAGAATCTTATGAAAGTAATGGTTTAAGTTTAAAACTTAAAAAGCGTTGTTTTGATGTTTTTGCGCAAAATTACTTACCATCTTCTAGGGTTTTACTCATACCTTTACATAATATCAAAATTTTTGCCTCACATTTAAATCCAGTTCTTGAGTGTGCTTTGGCTAAAAGTTTTGACTGTAATAAACTTTTTGTAGGACAAAATCACGCAGGGCTTGGAATGTATTTTAATCAAAACAGAGCCTTTACTGTGCTTGATGATTTTGCAAAAGATTATAATATAGAAGTAACCATACTTCCTGAATTTGTATTTTGTGATGAGTGTAAAATGATAGTAAGCACTAAATCATGCCCGCATGGAGCTCATCATCATATGAAATACCATGGCGATTCTTTAAAAAATTTACTTAGACTTGGTATCATTCCACCAGCAGTTTTTATAAGAAGAGAAATTTCGGCTTTGATTTTATCTGAACTTTTCCCAAATCGCTTTCATAATAAACAAAATATCTATAGCAATCTTTTTCCTACGCATGGTATTTTAGAATATCGAAGCGATAAAGAATTTTATGAGCAACTTATAAAACTTCATCAAATGTCATATATGGTGTAATCATGCAAAAATTATTTTTAACTTTTTTTTATTCAGGTAGTATTAGTAAAGCTCCAGGAACCTTTGGCACGATAGCAGCGCTAATCCCTGCTTTTTTTATTTTAAGGTATTTAGGCATAGGAACTTTAATCTTGCTTGCAATTTTACTTTTCTTAGTTTCTATAAAAATCATCGATCAGTATGAAAAACAAACAGGCATACACGATGATAAACATATTGTAATAGATGAGGTTGTAGGGGTATTTTTAGCCTTGGCAATTTGCGGACAAAGTGTTTTTACTTTTTTACTTTCTTTTGTTTTGTTTAGATTTTTTGATATTACAAAACCTTCTATCATAGGTAAAATTGACAAAAAAACCAAAGGTGGTTTAGGTGTAATGCTAGATGATGTTTTAGCGGGGATTTTCGCAGGATTATTTAGTGCTGTGATTTATGGAATTTTGCTTAAATTTGATCTTTTGTGGTTTGATATAAGCATTATGGAAATATTTTAGCTTCATAAATTTGTGAAGCTATTTTCTAATTTTCTTTAGAGCAAAATAACAATAATTCTAATTGTATTTGCTATACGGTTTTAGTCTCTTTTTAAATTTCTTTATGATAAAATTTAGCTCCCTTTTAATTTTAGTCTTAACTTGTTTTAGTCTCTTTTTAAATTTCTTTATGATAAAATAGAGCAGTAGAAGCAAGTTGCACGGTATCGGTTTTAGTCTCTTTTTAAATTTCTTTATGATAAAATTATTTTGATATTAAAAAGTATTGCATAGCTGTTTTAGTCTCTTTTTAAATTTCTTTATGATAAAATAATTGCTATGGGCTTACCCAACTGAAACTTAGTTTTAGTCTCTTTTTAAATTTCTTTATGATAAAATCCTTTACATCTTTGGTATTTAAGTATAGAATTTTAGTCTCTTTTTAAATTTCTTTATGATAAAATAAATCACCCTTTAATAACAGCATAAATGTAGTTTTAGTCTCTTTTTAAATTTCTTTATGATAAAATCTTTGAAGAACTAAAGCAGGCAGCAAGTGCGTTTTAGTCTCTTTTTAAATTTCTTTATGATAAAATCAAATGGTAATAATATGCAAGTGAATGGTAGTTTTAGTCTCTTTTTAAATTTCTTTATGATAAAATTCTTTTATTGAATTTATATCATCATAAATTGTTTTAGTCTCTTTTTAAATTTCTTTATGATAAAATTCTTTTATTGAATTTATATCATCATAAATTGTTTTAGTCTCTTTTTAAATTTCTTTATGATAAAATAACAGCGATGCGGTGTTTAGTATGATAATGGTTTTAGTCTCTTTTTAAATTTCTTTATGATAAAATAGACTTTTATCCAACAAAGAAAACTAGGTGTTTTTCTATAGAAAAAAACCTAGAATATGCTATAATTCTTGCTAAAGAAATTTAAAAAGAGACTAAAATAAGTGGTTTTTGGTCATCCACGCAGGGTTACAATCCCTTTAAAACCATTAAAATTCAAATAAACTAGGTTGTATCAACTTAGTTTTTTTCTTTTCTTTGTTTATTTTTTCATTGCCATATTTAAAATCTTTACTTTTTTCATCATATTCAAATAAAACTAGATTTTTATCATCATTTATTTTTTCATTAAAAGAAACCCCGCCTAAAAGAATTTGCATATTATCAAATTGTTTTTCTGTTATGGTTAAAACTCTTATATTTCCATAAGGTGGTAAAATTTTCTCTATCGATTTTATCGTTGTTTTTGCCGAAGCTGATCCTTTGCAAATTTTTACATATACACTAAATTGCATCATAAAAAATCCAAGTTTTATCAATGAGTTTCTAAATTTATTTGCGTTTTTTTGATCCTTTTTACTTTTGGTGGGCATATCAAACATCAATAAAACTCTCATAAATTTATCTTCTATCATATAAATTTACCATCATCAGCTCATCATCTTCTAATAAAGCATTTTTAAAATTTTGCACGTAAAAATTTATAGCTCTATTTAAAGGATAAGATTTATTTTCAAAAACCACTTCTTCTTGCAAAATACTAATTAATTTTTGCTTTGTTTCCTTGTCTAAAAATTCACTATCTTTTGTATCTTTTAGCTTAAATACACACAAATCAATCAACGGTCTAAAAACTTCTATCAAATCATCGCAAAGATTAAAGTCATTGTAAATATTATCATGTTTTATACCTTGCCATGGCAAAAGCCCACTTATACAAACTGCCCTAACGATAAGCGACCTTATAATAGCATAACCATAGTTTAATCCTGAGTTTATAAAACATATATCATTTCTTGTAAAATCTTTACCAAATAACGTTTTAAAATATAAAGCAGCTGCAGTTGATTCTAAGTTTTTAGAGTCGTTTAAATTTACATTTTTAACCATATTTAAAAGTTCTTTGGCTTCTTTAGAATGATTGGTAATTTTTAAAATATAAGCTTGATTTGAAATTTTGTTTTTAATAATCTTTTGCCATAAAATCGCTTTTCTTTGCAGACTTACTGCGATTTGTTTTTTAGCTACTTTTGCACTTATAAAATGTCCTAAAAATGGAGAAAAAATTCCATTTATATTGTGAGATTCATCACAAGTTAAAAGTATAATTTTATATTTAGCCAAAGCACTAAGCAAGCTTGAAGTAATACTTGCTTGTAAAGATTCTAATATAATAAAATTAATATCTTTTAGAAAAATTCTAACCTCTTTATCATCTTGTTTTATTACAAGATGATTTAATTCAAGGCTTAGTTTTGCTTGATTTGCGATCAATGCGCTTTTAAAGGCTTCATCGTAAGCCATATTTTTTACTTGTCTTCAAAGATATATTTTCTCTTGGTTGAAAATCTGCTTTTATTTTATCCCCAAGAGGGGTTATAATGTATTTTTCAAATACTTTTAAATTTTGGATTCCTAAACTTTCAACCTTGACACTTCCTTCTTTTGCATTAGAAAATAATAATTTTTGGTTAGATGTTAAATTTTCAAATTTATTATCGTGTTTTTCAACACAAATACTAGAGGTGCTAATACTAAAATCGTTATAATAAGCAAATTCAGGCTCTTGCATATTTTTTTTCTGCAACAAAATCAAATCATTTTTATATAAAGAAAAACAAAATTCATAACTTTCATCTATTGTTTGCCATTGTTTTGGATTGTTATTTTTATCTTTACCAGTGATCACTATTTTATTTGGCAAAATTCCTAAGGCAAAATCCATAGCATAAATAGGTATAGCATAAAATTTGTTTTGCTTTTTAAAGATATCAACCCTTACTATAGTATCATTTTCAACATATTTTGTGCCTATTTTTCTAACTCTTCCACAGCTTAGCGCTATTTGTAAGCCTTCTTTAGAATTGTAGCTACATTTATCGATAATTTTATTTTCAGAATGAAAAGTATCTTTATGTAAAGCTCTTCTTGCTCTTTTTCTAGGTGGTTTTGAAACAAATATTTCATCGATTTTACTTAAAATTTTTTCCCTAAAGCTTTTAAAAGGTTCAAAAAATTTAACTTGATGTTTATAATTATCACTTGTAAGCTCTTTAGCATAAAATCTTGCTTTTAGAAGCTCTTGATTTTTCCTAAAATCTGAAAAAGCTTTTATGATAGAATTTGTGCTGTATGCAACTATAATCGCATCAAGTGCGTGGTGAAGATGATTATTTCTATCTTTTTTATCAAAACCCCAAGTATGTCTTAAAACTGATGTAAGCATACCGCTGATGGTTTGAACATGAATTTTGCTTCCTTTTTCCCCACTTTTTAAATTTGCATTTTCATTTTCACTTAAAGGTAAAAAATTTAAATACTCTTTTGTATATTTAGCTATTAAAGTTGCGATATATCTTGTGTCGTTTAAATTTCTACTGATGAAATCTTCTTGTTGTTTGTCTTTGAAATTTTCATCTAAAATTTTATTTTTCTTTTTATAAGGAAGATTTTGAGCTAGTGTTTGAATTTTACTCCATTTTTCTATGTTTTTTCCAAAAGCTTCAAAAGGTGTTTTGTTAAGTTTCTCTTGATTTTCTTTGGTAAAAACCAAAACCTTGTTTATGAATGAATCATCAAAACTTCTTGAGTAAGGATATATATGATCAACTTCTAAGGCTTTTTCATCTTTTAAATGTTCTATGGATATTTTATTGCCACTATAAATACAAATTTCTTTTTGTTCTTTCCATAGTTTTAATTTTAAAATATTTTTAGCACTTGCCTTAAGTCCTATGTTTTCACACTCCTTTAAAGCCCAAGCATTAACCGCTTGATTTTCTTTTTGTTCTTTTTCTATTTTTTCTCTTGCTTTCTTGCTAAGCCCCACATCTCTTGCCAATTCTAAATGAATTTTATGCACTTTGCCATATTTTTTAAGCAAAGCATTTAAGACCTTTCTATACTCACTTATAGCTCTATTTACAACAGGATTACTAAGCTCGTGCGCAAATATACTATCACAGAAAGCTGGAAGGAAATCTTTTTTTTCATCAACTGTTTTTGGTTTTAAATTTGCAATTTCACATGCTTCATCGTATCTTTTTCCCTCTCTCATCAAAGGAAGGATCATGCCAAGTGCTTTGAAACTAAGATTGATATAATCATTAAATTCAATTTCAAGTAAATTATTGATTTGCTCATTGCTTAAATTGTATTTTTCTAAAACAGTTTTAAGTTTAACATTATCTTTTATTAAGGTAATATGCGTAGATATTTGATCCAACTCTTGTCTACTAAGAGAATGCACTCCTAAAGCTTTTTTAAATTCTACTAACTTTCTAAAGTCAATTAATTTTGCATTTTCAGCGTTTTCTTTATCGTATTTAAGACTTTTAAAACTAATACTTTCATGCAAATTGATACAAGATCTAAATTTTTTATATGTGATACTTCCTTTATCTAAAATGAGATTTAAAACTTCATTTATTGTTTGAGTTGGTACAATCTCTCCGCTTATTTTTTCCAAGCTTTTTATTTCGTTGATAATCTTAGTTAAAGCCACAAACTCCCAAGCGCTATATGAATTTTTGCAAGCTCGCTTTTCTTCCTCAAAAAAAGTACAAGCTCCCACTAAATGTGAAAAATCTTTTAAAGGTCTTTGAAAAAATGCGACTTTAAGAATTTCATTTATAAAATCTTCACTATAGTTATAGCCAAATTCTTTTTGTTTTTCTAAGATAAGCTTTAGTTCTTTTTCTAAGTCACTTGACAAAACACAATTATTATAATTATCTTTAGTATTGCGGATCTTGATGAAATTTTTAGTATTTTTTTTATATTTTTGGAAAAATTCTTTATAAAAATATTCTCCAACGCTTTGATAGTTTTCTAATTTTAAAGCATTATTTTTTAAAGCACTTAAAATTTTTCCTTTTTTGGCGTCGTTTGATTTTTTTTCGTTTTTGTTCATGTAGCCACGATGTTTTGCTATATGCAAAATCACTCTTGCTAGGTCTTTTGTTTCTAAATTTTGAGTCAATGCTTTATATCTTAACTCATAAACGCTTGCTAAGCTCCCTTCATAAGCCTTAGGTAGTTCTCCATCGACTGCTACATAATCTTTGTAGTTTAGTTTTAATTCTTTTGCAAGAATACGCTTGATCGCAATTAATCTTGCTTTTCTTCTTTTTAAACGTCTTCTAGAACTTCTTGCATTGCGTCTAGGCAAGGCTAAAGATTCCTTATTTTTCGGATTTTCAGCTTTTGTAAATATCCTAACTCCGCAATCTTTTAACTCATCGTTTTCTACAAAAGCCCAGCCTATAGAATTAATTCCTATATCAAAACCTAATATCCTCATAATATTACTCTTTGTTGATTTAACTGTTATAGTTAAAATTATATAAAATTTTTATACATCTTATATTAAATTTATATAATAAAATTTCTAAAACAGATTTTAAAAAGCCACCGAGTATGATGGCCTTACTCTTGAAAAAAGATTAAAATAAGAAATTAATTTCAAGCTACCACTTAATAGTAAAATAATTTTACAAAACTTAATTTTTAACTCCTGCTATTTAAAAACATCAAACTTTAGCATTATTTTATAAATCCACTTGCAAGAACCAAATCTTTATCGTAAAATACTGCCATTTGTCCGCTAGCAAGCCCATAAACAGGCTCTTGTAAGATGATTTTTGCACTTTTATCTTCATTAATCAAAACTTTACACGGGGTTGATCTTGACCTATAGCGTATTTTTACTTCACAATCTAATTCTTTAGCATCGATAAATAAATTAATATTATCAAGATTAAATTCACTTATCTTAAGCTCTTCTTTTTTACCTACTATGATTTCATTTTTCTTAGGATCAATTTTTAATACAAAATGTGGCTCATGAGCCCCACGTACCTCAAAACCTCTTCTTTTACCTATGGTATAATGCATATAACCTTCGTGTTTTCCTACTTCTTTACCGCTACTATCTCTTACAATACCTGGAATTTTAGTATCCATAAACTGATCTAAAACTTGCACATAAGTATCTTCCACAAAACAAATTTCAGAACTTTCCTTTTGTGTTGCAAAAGATTTTAAAACATCGATTGTAGAAGCAAATTTTTTCACATCTTCTTTTTTCATCTCTCCAAGAGGGAAAATCAAATATTCCAAAGCCTCTTTATCTGCATTTGCTAAAAAATAACTTTGATCCTTGCTCTCATCAACCGCAGTTTTAATCAAACAATTTTCTATCCTTGCATAATGACCTGTGGCTAATTTCTCACAACCCAAACTCTTAGCAAATTCCAAAAGCTTACCAAGCTTGATAAAGCGATTACACAAAGCACAAGGATTTGGCGTCTTTCCTTCTTTATAGGTATTAACAAAAGGCATATAAACTTGATTTTTAAAATCTTCTTGTAAGTCTAAAATATGGTATTTAATGTCTAAAAATTTAGCAACTTTTTCAACTTTTTGTATATTTTCTTCATGATAATTAGCTTTTCCATGAAGCTTCATATAACAACCTATGATCTCATGTCCTGCTTGTTTTAATTTATAAGCAGTTACAGTACTATCCACACCCCCACTCATTGCAACAAGAATTTTCATCTTTTTCCTTTATCATTCTTATAATTTCATCTAAATCATCACTTATACTATACTTTAACTCATCATTTTTAGATATAGTTCCAAGTCCTAGTAAAGAAGTTTTGATAAATTCATCAAGAGGTTGCCAAAATTTTTGCCCAACTAAAATAATAGGAACATCTTTTTTAAAACTAAGTTGTTTAAGAGTAAGAATTTCAAAAAATTCATCTAATGTTCCAAAGCCGCCTGGGAAAATCACAAAAGCTAAACTCTTTTGAATAAGAGCCATTTTGCGAATGGCTAAGCTCTTAAAAGTGATATTATACTCTAAAAAATCATTTGCTTTTTGCTCAAATGGTAAATGTATATTAAATCCAAGAGATTTCAAGTGCGAAGTTTGACTTTGCATAGCCCCGTAATTTGCAGCTTGCATAATGCCACCGCCACCGCCACTGATGATACTATAACCAAGATCTGCTAACTTTTGAGCTAATTTTGAAGCCAAAATACAATACTCATTATCTTCTTTTAAGCGTGCAGAACCAAAAAAAGTTATGCCTTTTTGAATTTTTTCTAATTCTTTAAGATAGGTAATATCTTCAATGATATATTCTTTCATCTTAGTTGTTCTAATCTTTCTTTTTTAGAGCCTATCTCAGTAATTTGCACTCCAAAGTTTCCATCTACGATAACTACTTCTCCATAAGCGATTTTTTTATCGCCTATCAAAATTTCTAAAGGATCATTTGCTAATTGATCAAGCTCAATAACCGAACCTATATCCATAGTTAAAACATCTTTTAAAAGCATTTTTTTACTACCTATACGTACTCTTATAGGTAAGCGTACATCCATGATCAAACCGATATTTCTTAGCTCTTCTACATTAGCCAAGGCTTTATGATCTTGCGTATGATCTTCATTTGTTGCTACGATTTCTTCTAAGTCGGTTTTAGTTAAAATCTTATAAATTTTTTCATCAAAAACTAAAGAAATTTTTTCTTCTAAATCAGCTATTTTTACATTGTATAAATATAGTTTATGAAAACCACCGAGTTCTAAGCTATCTGCAACAAATTCACAATTTTCTAGACTAAACTCCATTTTTGGAATTTCTTTTTGCGCGCCTAAAGTTGTAGAAAATGCTGAGATGATATTTTGTATAGCTTCTTTGGCTGCATCCATTTCATCTTCATTTAGCTCACTGTTTTTGGAGATTTCTTCTTCTCCCATCATCCACTCACCAATTGCACTCATTAAAACTGCACTGGCTAGGATTTTAATTTTCATTTCATTATTAACACTAAAAGTAGCACTAACTAATGGTGGAGTCATAGAATCTTGAGAATTTACATCATACTCATAATACTCACTAAATTCAGCACTTTTTCCTGTTAAACCTTCTATTGTACTTACACATTCATTGACGAATATGCCTAAAAAATCATTGATCATCGTCTTCCTCTTCTAGTTCTTCATTATCATCATACGAATTTGCTTTTGCTCTTCTTTCATCTTCATATTTTTCAAGCATTTCTTTAATCTCATCTTTATCTGTTTTGATAAGTTCTAAGATTTTAATCGACTTTCTAAATCTATGAAGCCCCACTTGAGCTAAGAATACTTCTTTTTTATCAATAGCCACTATAGCTTTATCATCTGCGCTTCTATCAAGTTTTAAAATATCTCCTTGTTTTAAATCTAAAAATTCATTCACATTGATAAAAGTCTTACCAAGCATAGCTTCATAAATTACCTCAGCACGACCGATCAAGGTTTTAAGTTCTTTATTTCTTGACTTTTTAGCCGAAGTTTCACCCATCATAATATCACGATTTGCCAAACGACTCAAAATACTTTCCAAATGCACAACCGGATAGCAAATATTTACCATACCACTTGAATTTCCGATGATAATCTCCATTACCACCATGATAACAATTTCATTTTGTGAAACAATTTGCACAACATTTGGGCTTGATTCTTTCGCTTCTACACTTGGATAAATTTCAGTAACATTCATCCAACTTTCTTTAAGTCTTTGCATAATAATACGCAAAATAGAATCAAGCAAATTAAGCTCGATTTCTGTAAGCTCTCTTAAGGTGTCAAAACTTTCGCCTTGACCACCTAAAAGTCTGTCTATCATAGGGAAAGCAATGCTTGGATTAATCTCTAAAACACAGTTTCCATCTAAAGGCTTAATCGAAAAAACGTTAAAGCTTGTTGGCGAAGGTAAAGACATCAAAAACTCACCATAAGTCATTTGATCCACTGAATGTAGTTTAATCTCAACTATACTTCTCATCATAGATGAAATTTGAGAAGCAAGATTTCTTGCTAATTTATCATGAATCCCTTTAATAGAACGAAGCTGTTCCTTAGAAACCCTATTTGGACGCTTAAAATCATATACTACTATATCTCTTTTATCTTCTATTTCTTCTAATTTTGAAGAAGCAGTGCTGTCATCACTATCATCATCGACAACTTCTAAAAGAGCATCAATTTCTTCTTGGGAAAGTATCTCAGCCATTAAACTAGCCTTTCTCTAATCTTCTTAAGCAAACGCTTATGAATTTGTGAAATTCTTGACTCGCTAATCTCTAAAATCTTTGCGATTTCTTTTAAATTTAATTCTTCATAATAATAAAGCTGTATTACAAGCTTTTCTCTTTCTTTGAATTCTTCTAAAACTGTGTTGATTTTTTCTATTAATTCTTCTTTTTCTATTTGTTCTATGATATTGCTATCGTTAAAGCAATTTAGCTGTTCATCCAAAGGCATAACAAGCGATATAGCATGAGCTGCTCTTGCTTCTTTTACCTTTTCTGCTTCTAAATTTAGTCTTTGTGCTAAATATTCATCATCAGGCTCTTTTTCATTTTCTTGATAAAACTCATCTATAATAGCGTCAATATCTTTGATGATTTTTCTATTGCTTCTACTCATTACATCAAGGCTTCTTAGATAATCAAGCATAGCTCCATTTACTCTTTTTCTTGCAAAACCCCAAAAATTATCATTTTGTTCTTTATCATAGCGACGTGAAAGTTTAATCATCTCTTCTACGCCAATACTAATTAAATCATTTACATCAATACTTGCAGGCAAACGCTCTTTAAGTCTAAAAGCCATAGCTCTTAATGCTGGCATATAAGAGATGACTAAGTCATCTTGTTCTTTTTTTAGCGTAGAAGCATAGGCATTATGCGGCTGCATGTTTTACTTTTCTTTTTGAAGAGCTTTCAAGTTTTTTAAGGTCTTCACGCTCTTCTTGAAGTTTTTCAAGCAAGTAATCCATTTTCTTTTCTCTTGCAGCTAATTCTGCTATAAAACTATTGTTTTCATTTTCATATTTTTCTTTATTAAAGCTTCTACCGCTAATTTTATTTGCATCTACAAAGATCATAATTACTATATGGATTAACACATAAAATACAAAAGTAATCAAACAAGTATATACAACTATCTCTACTGCATCTTCTATATTAACTATGGTAAACATTAATCCTATAAAAAAACCACAAACAGTAAAAAAAGCAACAAAATTCTCTGGTCTCATCTTTTTCCCTCAATCTAAAAACGATCCAAAAGCTTTTTGAAAAAACTCATAATGCTTTTATCTCCCACATTATTAAGCACTTTTTGTTCCAATCTATACAAAAGCTTAGAGGCTATGGTTTTTAGCTCATCACTTGCATTTGTATCATCATCACTAAATAAAGTTCTTTTTTTAATACTAGAACTAATATCTTTACTTTGACCTAAAAATCCTAAAAATTCTAAATTTAAATTATGCTTAATGTTGATATCTGCTACTTTTTTAATATTATCAAAAATTCTCAAAGCCTCATTTTCATTTTTAACAACATTAAACACCATTAATAAATTCTCTTTAGTTTTTGAAGTGGTTTTTATAGTAGCATAAGCATCAGTAATCGCAGCAGGATCAGGCACAGTGATGACAATAACCTCATCAGACATTTCTAAGAAATTTCCTATATTACCACCTATACCCGCTCCTGTATCAATGATTAAAAAGTCTAAATCATCTAAAATACTTGTTTGATTTAAAAATCTCTCATAAATATTTTTATCATTGTATTTTAAAATTTCATCGCCACTCTCACCTGGGATAAGCCATAAATTTGGCTTTACTTCTATTAAAATATCTTCTAGCGAGCACTCACCCTTTAAAACATGCAAAAGGTTTTTTTCCACACGCACATTTAAAATCACATCTAAATTTGCAAGCCCTATATCTGCATCAAAAAGCCCTACTTTATAACCATTTTTAGCTAGGATGTTGCCCAAATTTGCACTAAAAGTACTTTTTCCAACCCCACCTTTACCGCTAGTAACTGCGATAAAATGAGTATGTTTTACATTTGAGTTTTCATTTTTTACTAGATCTTTTAATTTTTCTGCTTGATTACTCATTTTCATCCCTTCTAAAACCTTCTAACACGCAACGCACTAAAAAGTCACTATTAGCCACTTCTATATCATCAGGTACTTCTTGACCTATGGAAAAAAAGCTCATCGGAGTGCTAGTTTCATAAAGTAAAGAAAACACATTTCCAAATACTTTTGTTTCATCAAATTTAGTAATGATTAAAGTGTCTATATTTAAAAATGAAAAATTATTATAAGTTTCTAATAAATCTTCATATTTTGTATTTGCTGAAAGCACTAAATTCACATCAATTTGCGCATTAGAATGCGATAAAAATTCTTTTGTTTTTTCAAGTTTTGCTTTATCATACTGTGAATTTCCGGTTGTATCTACTAAAATAACCTCACAAGTATTTAAACTTCTAATCGCATCATCTAAATCATTTGGCTCTATACTATCAATAATAGGAAGTTTCATCATCTTAGCATATTGAAAAAGTTGCTCTACTGCACCTATTCTATAAGTATCAAGAGTTATAATACCGGTTTTATAGCGTCTATCTCCATAAGCATAGCGAAAAGCAAGTTTAGCTAAAGTGGTAGTTTTACCCACTCCTGTTGGGCCTACTAACATCATGATTTTTTGCTTTTTAATTTCACTTTCTAAACGACATGGAAGCATATTACGCAAAAGTGAGTAAAAATACCTTTGCACTGCTTCTTGATTTGCTTTCATAGTGCTTGGCATATTTTCAATAGTCGCTTTCATAATGGCTTCTAAATGCGCTTCTTGCATGCCACTTGCCTTAGCTTGCTTATAAATACTTGCAAACTCAGGTGGTATAGCTAGTTCTTTACGTAAATCTGCCTTATCATCCCACATCATATCCACAAGCAAATTCATCTTATCATTAAGCTTATTCATTTGCTTTTCAAAGGCTTCAATTTTTTTATCATAATTTGGATTTGGCATAGAAAAATCTTGATAGTTTGAAACTTTGCTAATTTCTGAACTAACCTGAGAAAGTTTATTTTTTAAATTTAAAAAATTATCATCTTTTTTGCTTGTATTTAAATAAGGATTAATAGGTTTTTGCTTAGCTTTTGAAGAAAAATCAAGCACTACATCTTCTTCTTTTTTTTCATCTTCAAGTTTTGGTGCTTGAATTTTAGCCTCAGGAAAACTTGCTGTGTTTGGTTTTTTCTTTGGTGGCATAGGTAAATTGTTTTGTTTTAAATGCTCTTCATAATCAGCTTCTTCAATCGCCACTATAACCTCGTATAAAGGCTTTTGATTGATGGTTTTTGGACGAATTTGCTTATTAGTTACTATCAAAGCCTTATCGCCATAATCTTGCTTAACCTTAGGTATAATCTCATCTGTGCTTTCAACTGTAAAAGTATGAATCAATTGTCCCATATTTTTCCTTATCTTAACAAGCCCAAAGGCAAAGTTACACTAATTCTATCATTTACCCCCACATGAGGCACTGTGCAATACTCATCTTTACGCGCTTTTTTTGAAAAATACAACAAATCCAAATCAAGCGTTCTAGGAGCATTTTTAAAAGTTCTTTTTCTTTTGAATTTAAACTCATAAAAAAACAAAACTTTTAAAAGTGCTCTTGCGTGCAAACTTGTGCTAACAACCATCACTGCATTAGTAAAGTCTTTTTGCTCTTCAAAACCAAAAGCTTTATTAATCAAAAATGGCGATGTTTGCAATACTTGCAAGCGTTTATCTTGCATTAAAAGCCTAAATAAACTCCGAAAACGTTTTTTCTCATCTTCTATATTGCTTCCAAGTCCTATAATGGCTATGTATTTTCCTTTTTTATCTGCCTTTGAATAAAAAGGAAAAAAACGAATTTTTTCTAACCTTCTAGCCCCTTTAATCAGCAAATTATAATACCACTGCCTTTTCTTTATCAAGATAGACCATATCTTCTATCCTAATACCAAGTTTATCTTTGATATAAATTCCAGGTTCAATGGTAAATACCATACCTTCTTTTAACTCATAATCACTTCTTGGACTAATGTTTGGCAACTCATGTATATCAAGCCCTACTCCATGTCCTAAGCTGTGAATAAATTCTTTTTCAAAACCTGCGTTTTTAATCACTTCTCTTGCGATAAAATCAAGCTCACTTGCCATCATACCAACACGTGCTTTTTCAATAGCTTGAAGCTGGGCTTGCTTAACTACTTCATAAATTTGTGCCGTTTCTTTGTCTTTAAAATTTGGCTTATTTTTATCAAAGACTATACCATTCTCATCAAAACAAGCCGTTCTTGTGCGATCAGAACAATACCTTTGAAAAACCACACCCGCATCAACTAATAACAAATCTCCATATTCTAAACATTTATCACTAGGTAAAGCATGTGCTTTAGCCGCATTTTCATTAATAGCTACAATAGGTGAAAAAGAAAGTCCTAAAGCACCTTTTTTTTGAAAAATTTCACATGCTTTAAAATGTAATTCTTTTTCGCTTTTTCCATAGCCTTCTTGGCTGATAAATTTAGCAAATTCTTCAAAACATTCTTTGCCAAAATTTACAGCCTTTTGCAAAAGTTGTAATTCCTTGGCATTTTTTATAATGCGTTTGTTTTTACTCAAGTCTAATTTTTCTTCAAAAACGATATTTGCACTTTTACTAAGTTCTTTAAATTCAAAATAACTAAAGTCTTTTGGGTCAAAACACACCCTATCAATCCCTGCTTTTTCTAAAAGCTCTCTAGCACTAGCAAAAAGATCTTGTGCTAAAACTACCTTAGCATTTTTTATCATTTCGCTAGCTTCAAAGCTATATCTTGCATCAGTGATGAAAAATGCTTCATCTTCAAGTTTCAAAAACAAAGCATTATCGCAAGAATAGCCACACTCATAAAAAAGTGCATTTTCGTTTTTTAAGATAAAATTCATTGATTTGCTTGTTGTGCTTTTGCTTGAGCTGCTTTATATGCATTGATTTGATCAAAAATTTGGAAAAGCCCCATTAAAGCCATATGATAACCAAAAGGACCAAAACCCACCACACTACCTGCACAAACTGGTGCTATCATGCTTTTTTGTCTAAATTCTTCTCTTCTATAAGTGTTACTAATATGCACTTCAATCACAGGCATATTAATCGCAGCAATCGCATCGCGGATTGCTATAGAAGTATGTGCATAAGCAGCTGCATTAATAATCACTCCATCTACACTACCTAAGCATTCTTGAATTTTATCAACTAACTCACCTTCAAAATTGCTTTGAAAAAACTCAATCTCTACATTAGCTTGTTTTGCAGCTTGTTTCATTTGCTCATGGATATCTTCCATTTTCATATTGCCATAAATATGAGTTTCTCTCACACCAAGCATATTGATGTTTGGTCCTTGTATCACCATAACTTTCATAATCTAACCTTTATTTAGTAAAATTTACTATATTATAGCATTTTAAAGCTAAATTTTAGCTACAATTTCCCTTTTTAAAGGAGGTAAAATGTTTATAATAGCACCCAAGATCATCTTAACTTGTGATGATGATTTTAATATTTTAGAAGACAAAGCAGTTCTTTTTGATGATAATATTTTAGAAATTAATAGCTTAGAAAATTTACAAAAATCCCACCCACAAGCTAAGCTTATACCAACTCCAAAAGATACTTTACTTTTACCTGCTTTTATCAACCCGCACACGCATTTAGAATTTAGTGCAAATAATGGAAATTTAGTATTTGGAGACTTTTTAAAATGGCTTGATAGTATTTTTAATAACCGCGAGCAATTAAACGAAAAAGCCAAAGAAAAATTAATCTCGCAAAATATCCATAAAATGCTAAAAAGTGGCACTGCTACCATAGGTGAAATTTCAAGCTTTGGGAGTGATTTAAACCCTTGTGTCAATTCACAAGCTAGAGTGGTATTTTTTAATGAAATTTTAGGTTCAAATGCAAATTTTATCCAAGCTAAAAAAGAAGAATTTTTAACTCGCTATGAAAAAAGCATGCGTTTTAAAACTTCTAAATTTATCCCTGCTATTTCAGTACATGCGCCCTACTCAACCCACCCAGAACTTGCCAAATTTACTATAAAACTTGCTAGAGAAAATGATCATTTACTAAGCACACATTTTCTTGAAAGTAATCATGAAAACAACTGGCTAAGGTTTAAAAATGGTGGTTTTAAAAAGAGCTTGGCTAAATTTAGCAAAAATCCTATGCCATTTTACACTCCACAAAGTTTTTTAGAACTTTTTAAAGACCAAAGGACTTTATTTACTCATTGTGTGTATTTTAAAGAATGGGATTTATTAGATAAAAATTTACACTCGATCACGCATTGTGCTTTTTCAAACAGACTTTTGAGTAAAAATACTTTTAAATTAAAATCTGCTTTAAAAAATGGTGTTAATATCCATCTAGGAACCGATGGCTTAAGCTCAAACACTTCTTTAAGTATGCTTGATGAAATGAAAGCAAATTTACTTATACATGATGATTTTGAGTTAGAAAATTTTGCTAAAATATTGCTTTTAATGGCAACAAACAAAGCCGCAAAAGCTTTAAATTTAAACCTAGGTCAAATTCAAAAAGGCAAAATAGCAGATTTTAGTCTTTTTGCTTTACCAAATAGTGTAAATTTAAAACAACTTCCTTTGCAATTTATCTTACAAAGCAAAGAAGTGTTAAAACTTTTTATAGAAGGGAAAGAATGCAAATTATAAAATCATTTTTTAAAGGAATTGGAAAAATCATTTCTTATATCAACACTTATTTTAAAACCTTTGTGTTTTTGTTTATCGTATTTTTGATCCTTACTCCAAGCGGGAATAATGCCAAACTTTCTAATGCAAACTTAGCCCAAATTAATCTTAAAGGTGAAATTAGCGATGCAAGTAATCTTTTAGAACAAATTTACAAAATCAAAGAGGATAAAGTTATCAAAGGGGTTTTACTTTTTATAGATAGCCCTGGTGGAGCTTTTGCACCAAGCATGGAAATAGCTTTAGCTATACAAGATCTTAAAGCTAAAAAGCCTGTGGTAGTCTATGCAGGTGGAACTATAGCAAGTGGAAGCTACCTAAGTGCAGTAGGAGCTGATATGATCATCGCTAATCCTGCTAGCTTTGTAGGATCTATTGGGGTAATCATGCAAGGTTTTGAAGTAAGTGAGCTTGCACAAAAACTTGGCATAAATGAGCAAACTATCAAAGCAGGAAGCTATAAAGAAGCAGGAACTTTCATGCGTAAATGGAGCGAAGATGAAAAAGACTTTTTACAAAATTTAGCTAATCAAAGCTATGAACTTTTCACACAATTTGTCGCTAAAAATCGCAAGCTAGACTTAAACCAAACAAACTCATGGGCTGATGCGAAAGTATTTTTAGCTAATGAGGCTTTAAAATTAAAACTCATTGATAAAATAGGCAATTACGAGCAAGCCAAAAAAGAGTTAGAAAAACTAGCCAAAGTGCAAAACCCTATCTGGCAAAAAGAAGATGCTATAGATAAGTTTTTAAAACGATTAGAAGAGCAAAGTGCTAGCTTTTTTGCTAACACTTTAGCGCAATTTTTCACACAAGTAAGCTCACAAAAAATCTACTAAGATTTAATAATCTCATAAAATCCATAAGTATCATTTTCTAAAAAGCCTTTGTATAAAGGCTTTAGCTTTAAATCTAATTTAACATTTTCAAAGGTATTTAAATTCGAGCTTGAAAAAATCAAAAGCATATCTAGCTCATCTTTAAAGGCTTTTAAAAAATTCTCCCCGCCCTCATACATAATAAACTTTGCTTTGCTAGGAATGCTTGTAAAAATTTCTCTTTCAGCTACGCTAAATAAAGGAATGTTTGGATCAAAACTTTCTAAATTTTGACGGCTTAGTATGCATAAATTTGGTGCTTTAGCTTGAGCTAGCCTTGCATCTAAAATAGGCCTATCATGTCTTATAGTTTCTCCACCTACTACAAGCAAATCAAGCTTTGAGCGTATTGCATGAGCATAGGTTCTACTTGCTTTAGAGCTTACGATTTTACCATAAGCAGAGCCATTTAAAGAAAGGGCTAGTTTAAAAAATTTAAAACTTGACTTTTGCCATTTTAAAAAAGGCTTTAAAAGCTCTTTGGCTCTTTGCTCGCAAATTCCCATGTGAACTTTTATGCCTTGATTTTTTAAAAACTCTGCTCCACCGCTTGCGAGCTTATGCTTATCTTTAGTGGCGATAAAAACTTCGCTAAAACCAAGCGTGCTAAAAAGCTTTGCACAAGGTGGGGTTTTACCCTGATGATTGCAAGGTTCTAAACTCACATAAGCACTAGCGCCTTTTAATAACCCATGATGATTTTGACAAATAAACTCATGCAAATCGTTTGCATTTTGGGGTAAATCTAAATTTGGATTAAGTGCTTTTAAGGCTTTACTCACTGCTTCAAGCTCTGCATGAGCCTTACCTGCTTCTTTGTGTGCTTCTATGCTTAAAATTTTGCCATTTTTATCTAAAATCACACAACCTACGGCTGGATTTGGGTAGGTTAAAAGCTGATATTTCCAAGCTTCATCTATGGCTAAATTCATATAAAATTCGTGATTCATATTGCCTTCTATAATTTTATTTTTAAAAATATAGCAAAATATATTAATCACTTATCAATAAATAATCAATATAATAAAATTAATATAATTAATTAGGAATAATATGATTTGGACTATCGTAGGAATAATGATATTTATACTTTTACTCTTAGCTTTTTGGAAATTATGGCTAGGTTTAGCTTTATTTATATTAATCCCAACACTCATAATTGGAGCAATCATAGGAATAGGGCTTTTAATATACTATAATATCGATGTTATTATGCTTGTCTTCTCTTTTATAATTGGTGCTATATTAATAATCGGAGCAATTCTTATAGGTATAGTATTTTTATATTATATTTACACGAAAATTTTATCTTTAAAAAATTATCACCCAAAAACAAAAGATGAGTTAAAAGAGTTGATTGAAGATGAAATTAATTTAAAAGATATAGATACCCGCTTTATCACAGATATGAGCGAATTATTTAAAAATTCTACAAGAAGTGATTTTAAAGGATTAAAATATTGGGATGTTTCAAATGTAAAAAACATGGCTTCAATGTTTGAAGGTTGTGAAAATTTTAATCAGGATTTATCGAATTGGGATATTTCTAAAGTAAAAAATATGGATTTTATGTTTGAAAATTGCGTTAATTTTAATCAAGACTTATCTAATTGGGATACAAGTAAAGTTGATTATATGCATAAAATGTTTAGAAACTGCCATAAACTTGACAAAAGCATTGCGCAAAAATGGAAACTAGATCAAGATTACTTGTTTTAAAAAGGCAAAGGTGCGAAAAACACCTTAAGCTTTGCATGTTCATCGCAAGCTTTTAAAAAACCTTGCGCTAAAAACTTAATATCTTTGGTTTTTAACTTCTCTCTTAAGTCAAAAGTTCTCTCGCATAGAGGGTAAATAAGATAAATTTCCTTTATCTCGTATTTATTTGCATAAGCAAACATTTGGTATAAATCGCTTTGCGATATGCCATGTTTTTTCTCATCTTCACTATCATCTGGAATTTTCCATTTGGTATCTAAGATCATTTTATTTTCTATATATAAATCAGGCTTTAACATAAAACACTTTTCATCATTTTTTGAGATTAGATACTTTCCACTGCTTTGGGTTTTTATATTTTCATTAGGATTAGCAAGTTTAAACATATAAGCCACATAGTTTTCAAAAAGTTTTTCCATAGGAAAAAGTAAAGCAAAGGCTTCGTTTTTGCCTTTATATGGAGCAAAGCTTTGATTTTGCAAAAATATCTTACACCAAGAAAGTATATTTTCATAATAATCAAAATGTCTTGAAATTTTAAAACTAAAATCTTTTTCGTAATTTTTAGAAAACTCTACCTCATCAAGCATTTGCATAGCTTTGATGATTTTAAATTTATTCAAGATTGTTTTGGATTTTAAAAAATTTAGCGTTGATTTTATCAAGCGATTTGGAGCTATGTCTAAAACAAACTCATCGCTACTTGTGAAAAATCTTTCTTTGTGTATTAAATTTGATTTTATATGCTCATTAAAAAGTAATTTTCCTTTTAAAAAAGTTCTATTTTCTTCGCTACTTACATAAGATCTCATCAAACCTTTTTTATACACACTATCAAATTCATCTAAAAACATCGCGATAAATACTTCAAACAAAGGCATTTTAGCAATTTGTAAAGATGAAATTTGAGACTTTTTAAAGGGAGAATTTTTTAAGGTTTTTAACATATTGATTAAAAGATTTTTGGGGTTAAAATTTATCTCTTTTATACTATACCATTTCTTTACTTTAATATTTTTCACAATTTTATATTCTTGAAAATAGCTAAAATTAGTATATAATTTATTGTCGTTACTTATTGCATAGGCGTAATTTAACTTACTCTTTGAAACTTTCAAAGATTTATCTTTTTTTTCTTTATAGCTATCCAAATTTGTGCATTTTGGCAAGATTTCTAAAACACCGCTTTTAGTCTGTATAATGCCGACATAATTTTTAGCTTTTAAGGTATTTTTATTTTTAAAGCCTAGAAGACTTTCATTGTTTTTTGCAAAGTCTTCTAGCTCTTTATAGAACCTTTCAGTCTTTTCTTTGAAAATTTCTTTTAAATCTTCTTTAGAAAAAGCTTGATATTCGATGATAGAAAAGGTGTTATTCATTTTCGTTTTTTGTTTTATTTGCTATTTTATCATCATAAATTGCTTGATATATTTCTATTTTATCCCAAATTCCATTATTAAATGGAGCAATACTATAAATATTTCTCTCATTATCAACATTATATAAATTCTTTATTTTTTGAAGATATTTATCATCTTTTTTATCTTCAGAAATCATACCATTATCATTTAAAACTGCTTTTATTAAAGCATAATCATTGTAAAAATACTCTTGCAATAGCGGGATGATTTTATTTTGAAAAATACTTTTTAATTTTGAAATACTCAAAACATACCAATCTTCTTTATATTTACCTGGTTTGATCCAATTATTTTTATCAAATTTAACAGCTTCACTTATAAAAAATGCATGCCCTATTGTTTTTTCTCTATCTAATAAAAACTCAATTCTCTTGTTTATACTTATCAAGATTTTTTGAAGTATTTCTGCATCGCCTTCTGTTTTACGATCATCACCCAAATAATCTTCATCTTTATTTGGATTTTCAACATTTTTACACACAAATATATTATAAAGCAAATTAGGTTTAGGTATCATCTCGACAAATTCAAAGCGTCTTCGCAAAGCTGTATCAAGTGAAGTTATACTTCTATCAGCTGTATTCATAGTGCCGATGATATAAACATTTTTAGGTACTCCAAATTTTTCACCGCTATAAGGCAAAGTAACTTTTAATCCCTCGCTTTCATCTATTCTTTTGCTAGGTTCTATCAAGGTTATAAGTTCACCAAAAATCTTACTTACATTACCACGATTAATCTCATCTATGATTATTATATAAGGTTTTAATTCTGGCTTTTCACTAGGATTATTATCTACTTTATAATCTTGTTCTCGTTCTTTAAACAATTTAGCTAGCTGAAAATAATAACTATCGATTTGTCTTCTATGTTTGTTATTTAAAATTTGCTTAATGCTTCTTCCGTTTATAATTTTATCTTTATTTTCCAAAAGCGTTTTAAAAATTTCTAAATTTAAATACAAATTTGCATTAGTATCATCTGTGATAATTCTATATTTTTCATTATATTCTTCTAATTTAAATCCACCACTTTGAGTTTTTTCTATAAATTTTTGTTGATCTACTAATTCATCTAAAAAAATTTCTATTTTGTTTTCTAAATCTTCACTCTTTACAAATTCTTCTTGTGTTAATAAAGATACTTTGTAATTATCCAAAGCTTTTTTACAAAGTTCTTTAAAAATTCCGTCTTTTATTTCGTATTCTACTTCCTTGGAATTTTCTTTGCTATCTATACGAGGCTTTATACCTTCTACAAATTCTTCATATCCATAGCTTTGATGAAAAGTAGTAAAAACTATTTGCCCATTTTTTACATACTCATCAAATTTTGCTTTTTTCTCATCTCTATCTTTATTTGCTAAATTTTCACCCAAGATTTCCAAAGCTTTATCTATAGTATGATAAGTTTTTCCTGTCCCTGGAGGTCCATAAAGAATTTGATTTAAAGGTGGATTTTGATTTTTACTTGGTGTTTTTTCATTTTCAAAATATTGTTCTTTGTAAAATTTTTCATTTTCACTTTGCTTAATTGCACTAAGATTTGAGCTACTTAATATATCTTCAAATAATGGTTTAGCATAACTTGACTCATCTTCATTTTTACCTAAAACACTATATTCTAAAAATCTGTTCGAAGAATATTTTCTAATATTATTAATACTAGCAATAATTTCTATCTTTTGATTTTTTATTTCTACTTTAAATTCTTTCTCGCCACCTCTTGTTTTCAAATACTTAACCATATCTTTTGAAACATAATTTTTATAAGCATTAACATATTTTACAAATTCCAAATAATGAGATTTAATGCAAGCATGCGGACATCGATTGCCACTCTTAAGATCATATTCTCGCAATAGTCCATTTTTTAATTCAAGTAACAAATTTGTTAAAACTTCTATAGAGTTTATTTGAAATATATCAAAATCATCTCTATTGACAATATTTAATCTTTTGCATTCTTTAACTATATCTTTTGTAGCTTTGATGTATTGATTGTAGTTTTTTAGTCTTTTTTCCAAAAATATTCTAAAAATTTTTTCGTTTGAGTTTTCTATTTGTGCTTGTGTTTTATTTCCATTTGAAAAGCGAAATTCAACAATATTCATACTATTTCCTTTTAATCTACAACCGCAAAAAATTTACAATTTTTATAATATCTATGAAAATATTCTCTATCTTTGTTCATATTTTTCAAATAAGTAAAAATAGGCGTAGTCCATTTATAACCTCGGCTTTTCGTATGAAATTCATCTATTAATTTATCATCTTGATAAACATACACACTCATGCCACCATTTTTTACAACTGCTTCTTTAAATTCATCTTCATCTTTTGGAAAATGATAATACACATTACCATTTTTATCTTTTTTGCTTATATTATAATCATATTTATTTTCAAGCATTATACGCCTTTTTGTTTTCGTATTTAAATTTAATTATACAAAAAATAAGTAAAAATTTAGAATTCTAAATTTTTACCATTGTATGAAGGTTTTAGCTTTTCTTATGTCGCTAAAATTTATAGTAGTTTTTTCTTGAGTTTCTAAATTTTCTAAAGTGATATTTTCATCATCTACGGCGATGATTTTTGCTTCGATTTTTTCTTTTTCACTAGTTGTGATTTTTACAAGCTCGTTAATGCTTTTTGCAAAATGTTCAATTTTGCTAAGTTTTCTCTCAAGCCCACAGCTTGATACTTCTAAAAAATACTCCCCACTCACAGGTGGCTCTACATCAAAAATAGGCGATAAAATCTCACTAAGTCTAGCACAATCATCAAGATTTACCCCACCTTCTTTTTGTACATAAATTCTATAAATCTTTCTACCATTTTCACTTACCAGCTCATCATCATAAAAGCTAAGCCCTGCTTCTTTACAAAGTGCTTCAAGATTCATTTTGTTCCTTTTTGATTTTTTCAAATAAAGCATCCATATGGTTTTGATACTCTAATCTATCATCAAATTTAAAGTGAAAATTCGGACATCTATACCACCCTTGCTCACTCATGCAGTAATTTTGCAAAGCACGGGCAGCTTTTTTAAGCTGATTGAGTATGATTTCTTGCTCTTGGATATTAAAAAACATTTTATCTAAATACACAAAAGCATCATATCTACCTTTTTTACACTCTACATCCACTACGCACAAGTTTTTTAAAGCTTCGTTGTCTAAATTTGCTAAAGCTTCTGGTATAAGCTCTTTTAAAATGCTTTCTGTGCGTAGCTTTTTGATTTCAGCTGGGTTCATAGGCTTACTTGTTCCTCAACTTCTTTGTAACTTTCTATATAATCGCCCACTCTCATATCATTACAACCTTCTATACCTACACCGCATTCATAGCCTTTTGCAACTTCTCTTACATCATCTTTAAAGCGCTTGAGTGAGCTTACATTACCTTCAAATACCACAACCCCATCTCTAATGAGCCTGATTTTCGCACCACGATTGATCGTACCTTCTGTCACCATACAACCTGCGATTTGGCCTAATTTTGGCACATTGATCACTTGGCGAATTTCAGCTTGACCAAGTTGTTCTTCAGAGATGATAGGACTCATCATACCACCTAGTAAGGCTTTTACATCATCAAGCAAATTATAAATAACATTATAAGTTTTTATCTCTACGCCTTTATCTTTGGCACGCTCTTTGATCTCACCGGTTGGGCGTATATTAAAACCTAAAACGATAGAGTTTTCACTAGCACTTGCAAGCTCTATATCGCTTTGAGTAATCCCACCTACGCCACTATGGATGATATTAACCTTAATCTCATCGTTTTTGAGTTTTTCTAAACTAGCCTTAATCGCTTCAAGTGAACCTTGCACATCTGCTTTTAAGATCACAGGAAGGGCTTTTAAATTGCCTTCTTTGATTTTTGCACCAAGCTCATCTATACTTACTTTAGTGGATTTGCTTAGTTCTTTTTGGCGGTTGTATTCATGGCGTTTATTAGCATATTCTCTTGCTTGTTTATCGCTATCTACGGCTATTAGGGTTTCTCCTGCATCAGCCACTTCACTAAGACCTATGATCACCCCACACTCACCTGGACCTATTTCTTTTAAAGCTTTGCCTTGATCATCGCTCATAGCACGTACTTTACCATAAGCTTCCCCTGCTACGACTGTATTTCCCACTCTTAAAGTACCATTTTGTACGATGATAGTAGCCACAGGACCTCTACCTTTTTGCACTGAAGATTCTATAATACTTGCTTTAGCATGGGCTTTTGGATTTGCTTTAAGCTCTAAAATATCAGCTTGTAATAATACAATTTCAAGTAAATCCTCTATGCCATCACCCTTTTTAGCTGAAACTGGCACAAACTCATGGCTTCCACCCCATTCTACTGGCATGATGTCCATTTCTGCTAGTTGGGTTTTTACCATGTCAGGATTTGCGTTTTCTTTATCCATTTTATTAATAGCAATGATGATAGGCACATTAGCTGCTTTTGCATGATTGATCGCTTCTTTAGTTTGTGGTTTTACCCCATCATCTGCAGCTACTACGATAATAACAATATCCGTTATACTAGCTCCCCTTGCACGCATAGCAGTAAATGCCTCATGGCCTGGAGTATCAATAAAAGTGATTTTTCTACCATTTTTTTCCACCATGTAAGCACCAACATGCTGAGTGATCCCGCCTGCTTCGCCACTTGCAATGCGTGATTTTCTTATATAATCAAGCAAAGAAGTCTTACCATGATCTACATGCCCCATGATAGTGATAACCGGAGCTCTTTGACTTAGATTTTCTTCTGTTTGATTTTCATCATAATCTTTTACATAATCAAACTCATCAGCTTCATCAATGATATTAATCTCCACGCCAAATTCTGCAGCAAGAATTTCTATAGCATCCTCATCTAAAAAGTCATTTTTAGTCGTCATCATACCAAGCATGAAAAGCTTAGAGATAACTTCTCCGGTGTTTTTACCAAGTTTTTCAGCAAATTCATACACACGAATTTCTTTAGGTATGCTTACACTTGTTATAGCTTCACTTTCTTTTTTCTCTACCTTTTTAGGTGGTTTTTTACGACTTCTTCTTTGTATACCACCCTCGCCAAATGGGTTGATAGAGTTATTTAAAGATTGCTTTAAAATATTTGGTTGTTTTTTGTTTGCTGGTTGTGCTGGTTTGTTTTCTTTTACACTAAAATCAGGTAAAACTACCATATCGTCATCTTCTAAAGAAATATCAGCAAAGTCTTTATCTCCTAAAAGATCCATTTTGGTAGTGTTTTCTTTTTTGCTTGCTACAGGATGATTTTTCTTTTCTTTTTTCTTTCTTTTTAAATTCTCATCTGAATTTGAAAAAATCATACTAAGGCTTAGACCTTGAGTAGTTTGTGTACTAACTTTTTCTTCTTTATTTATTTGAGCTTCTTTGCTTTCTTCTTTTTTCTTTTTAACGATAACCAAGCCTCTTCTTTTAGCTAAATTTAAATTAGAACCTAGCTTTTCATCGAGTTTAATTTCTTCTTTTTTTTCTTCTAATGCCTCATTTTTTATGGGATTTTCAGGTTGTTTATCTTCTTTTTTTATTTCATCTTTTTTTTCACTTACTGCTTTAGCAGGGCTTTTGCTTTCTTTTTTAGTAGTAGTTTTTTTCTCTTCTTTTTTATTTTCTTCTTTTTTAGTAGTTTTTTTTGCCGTACTTTCTTTTTTAGGTTTGGCCAATTTTTTTACCACATCTAGTATTTCACCGGATTGAACGTATTGATAAATCGCTTCTGCGATTTCAGAAGATACTTTTTTGTTAGGGGATTTGATATCTTCTAAGCCCATTTCATTGGCTTTTTCTATAATTTCTTTACTTGTATATCCTAACTCTTGAGCGATCTCGCTAATCTTTACATCTGCCATTAAAAAATATCTCCTTTAAATCCTGCTGATTTATATTACCATGAAAACTGCCTTTGCAAGCTCTCATAAAAGCCCTTTGCAATGTTTTTTCATCTTTATCAAAACATGAATTACAAATATACAAACTCCTGCCAAATTCCACTTTAGTGATAATTTGAGAATTTTTTATTTGAAATTGATGCAAACTTTGCTTTTCATAACGACCTTTGCAAACAATGCACATTCTAATGGGTATATGATTTTTCAAAATTATATCTTTTTTTTGGAATTTTTAGCAAATTTTAAAGCCCTCATCATCAAATTCTAAAAGCTCAACTCTAAATTTAGCAAATTTATTTTTGATTTTTTCTTTGATTTTTTTGGCATCATCTTTATAAGCTAGAGTAAAAAAACTCGAACCTGATCCTGAAAGCGTGCTCATGAGAGCATTATTATCTAAAGCTAGTTTTTGCACCTCAAAAAGCTCAGGCAAAAGTTTCATTCTTTGGTTTTGATGAAGTTTGTCTAAACTTGCATATTTTAATAAATCATATTTTTTCTCTAAAAAACAAGCAGTTAAAAATGAAGCATGACAAAGATTAAAAACACCATCTTCTAGATTGATTTTTTTAGCTAAAACTGCTCTTGATTTTTGAGTATTCATCGCTACATTTGGTATGGTTATAACAGCTTGTAAGTCTTTATCCACTTCTTTTTTTATAGCTAAAACTTTTTCATTATGAGTTAATGCACACACAAAACCCCCAAGTGCTGCTGGAGCTATATTATCTGGATGGTTTTCATATTTTAAAGCTTCATTTAAAATGGTATTTTTATCCGCTTTAAATCCACTTAATTCATAAGCACAAGCAATAGCCCCAACTATTACAGCAGAAGAGCTTCCCATGCCTCTTGCTAAAGGGATGTTATTTTGAAAAACAAAGCGGAAATTATCTTTTTTACCACTTAGTCTTTGATAAATTTCATAAAAAATATTAACAAAGGTATTGTTTTTTTTAAGATAGATATTATTTTCACCTTCTCCGTGTATGCTAATGCTAAAAAATTTAGATTTTTCAACTATGGTTTGATTAAAATATTTTAAACTCAAACCCAAACAATCAAAACCAGGACCTAAATTTGCACTTGTAGCAGGAACTAAAATCTTCATTTTTTTACCTTAATTAATCGCATCTAAAACATAAAAAGGTGTATTTTCTTTACTGAAATTTAAATCTTTTAAACTTTGGGGCATAAAAAAGCTTCCCGCTTGTGTCTTTTCTAAAACAACTTCATCATCATCTTTTTTTACAAAACATAAATGCTTATTAGCGGCTATAGGAGCATTATTGTTTAACTCAAAAGCACTAATAGCTTTTAAAGGAATGTTTTTAACTATAGCTAGAGTTTTAAAAGAAACATAAGAAATCTTTATACCCATGTAAGAGCCTGGTCCATGCACATAAATAAGCTTTTCAAACTCATATTGTGAAAGTAAATCTTGCAATATTTTTGGCAAAACTTCACTAACTTTTAAATCATCCTTAATGGTTTTTATCAATACATCATTTTCATAAATACCAAGCATCAAAGGTTTTGCTATAGCATTTAAAAGCAAAGTAACCTTTTTTATGCAAAAACCTTTTCATAAACTTTATATGCACTTTTTTCTAAACTTACCACTTCATAAGTACTAGGATCTTTTAAAAGTTCTTTGGTTAAAAGATGATTAAGTTTGTGCGAACCTGCATAAGAAGTATAGTCTCCAAAAACTCTACATCCAAGCAAGGTTAAATCCCCGATAGCATCTAAAATTTTATGGCGCACAAATTCGTCTTTAAAACGCAAACCTTCAGGGTTTAAAATACGATTATCATCAATCACAACAGCATTTTCTAAACTTCCACCAAGACCTAAATTCATAGCTCTTAAAGCTTGAACATCTTTTAAAAATCCAAAGGTTCTTGCTCTTGCTATTTGCTCTATGTAGTTTTGTTTGCTAAATTCAAAACAATAATTTTGCTTACCTATGATAGGATTATCAAATTCGATTGTATAGTTTACAATAGGCATATCCGTAGGACTTAAACGCACAAATTTATTGCCTTCTTTTACTTCTACACTTTTTTTAATCACTAAAATTTTTTTAGCCACATCAAGCTCTTTTATGCCTGCTTCTTCAAGCATCATACAAAAGCCTATGCTACTACCATCCATTACAGGAGCTTCATTAGCATCTAAAACTATACGCACATTGTCAATACCATAAGCATTAATCGCACTCATTAAATGCTCTATAGTAGATACATAACCTCTATGATCGCCTATTACAGTAGCCATTTGTGTATCGATGACATTTTCAGGTTTTGCTTCATAAGAAATTCCTAAATCACTTCTATAAAACACTATACCACTGCCAGCTTCTAATGGCTCTAATTTTATACTAATAGGCTCACCCTTGTGCAAACCTATGCCAACACCTTTAACTTCTTTTGCTATTGTTGTTTGATTCATTTTTATTCACTCAAAATTCTTTTTTTACTTGATTCTAATACATTATAGATATTTTCTTTTATCCATTTTGCATCTTGCCATTGCTCAGGACGCACTTCAACTCCTTGCACTAAAACACCAAAATGCACATGATCTCCAAGTGCTAAGCCTGTAGTACCTGTGGTGCCTATAACATCACCTGCTCTAACTCTATCGCCCACATTTACATCCACATTAGTGCAGTGTCCATAAAGAGTATAAATACCAAAGCCATGATAAATAATAATATTTAATCCATAAATTCCATTTTCTTGTACAAATACTACTTCACCATCATTATTGCTAATGATAGGCGCTTCTTTTACGCTTGCTAAATCAAGCCCCATATGATAAGAACTACTAAATGCTTGATTATTATAAGAATAAAATCTATGATCAGCATAATCAGCTACTTTTTGGCCATTTTTTAAAGGTTTGAAAAGATTAACTTTAAAATTATTAATCATAGTATCAGGAACTTTACTTGTAATATCATGAATGATAACTTCATTAGAAGCTCTTAAATCTTCATTCACAAATTTAAATTTTTCAAGCCTGCTTAATTCTCTATCTTTTGGAGCATATTTTTGTGCTAAAAATTCAATCTTACCATCTAAAAATCTATCACTTACCTTTATATTAGATACACGGTATTTTTTATTAGTAAAATAATATCTAATTCTTTGTTTGTTTACATTACCTGCTTTATCCACTGCCACCACATAAGCTCTAAAGTGCTCATCAGTTGCCTCCCAAGGAATCAAAGCAGCATAATATCCTTCTTTCACATAAGGAGTTGCTTTAAAAATTCTATCTTTATCGGTTGTGATATAAACTTCTTGCAAATTCTCATCACTTGCTTTAAATACCACACTACCTACTCCACCTTGTTCGATTTGGTAAGAATTATCTAAAATTTCTACAAGTGGTTTTTTGGTATCAATAATAACTTTCACTTCTTTAAGTGCTTGATTTCCTAAAAAGAAATTCCAAAAACTACTATCACTTGCTTCTATTACAAGTTTATAAGAATCGACTTTTTCTTTATAAGCTAGTTTTGGTAATTTTAAATCAAAATGAATGCTTTTTTTGTTGCCCTTAACATGCTCATTAACAAGTATTTCACCATTTAACTCATTTGCCTTAAATAAAGTAACTTTTATATCTTTTAAAGCACTTTCATCGCTTACTTCTATGGATATAGGATCTGTTAAATTACTATAAATAATATCTGATTTTGTTTGAATCAGCGGAGGATTTTTTTCAAATAACTTTGTATTTAAAACAAACACCACAAAGGCTAAAAGTATTAAAAAAACTGCCAAAATCCACTTTTTATTTGATCTTTTACGTGCAAAAACCATATTTTCACTTTCAATCTATTTTTTTAAAAATATATTATTCTTTAGCAAATTAAGAGTAAATTATAAAAAATTTTATAAAATTTCTCTTAATTTATTTGCACTTTTAATCCAAGTTTCAAGCTCATTTATATCACATTTTTCTATCATTTTTTTACATTCTTGCAATTCTTTTTGAAACAAATCAATAGAATTTAATAAATTTTGTTTATTTTGCTCAAAAATACCACTCCACATTTGAGGGTTTGATTTTGCAATTCTACACATATCTTTAAAAGAAGGACCACCTAGGTGGGCTATGTTTTTTTTATTTTCTTCTTTCATTACAAAATTTGCCAAAGAAAAACTAATCACATGCGGTAAATGTGAAATGATGGAAGCATGATGATCATGCGCAATACTATCCATAAATACAAGTTTCATTCCTAAATCTGAAAAAATTTCTATGGCTCTTTTTTGGTGAATATGATCAGCATTTTGCACATCACACAAAACACAAACTGCATTTTTATATAAATCTTTTATAGCTGCACTTGGACCGCTATTTTCCGTTCCTGCCATAGGATGAGCTGCGATAAATTGACTTTGTAAATCAGATGGTAAATTTTTAATAATTTCTTCTTTTGTACTTCCAAGCTCAATGATAGTGCAATCTTTGGAAATGCCTTGAAATTCTTTTAAAATTTTTACAATAGCTCTTACAGGGATAGCTAAAAAAATTACATCACATTTTTTTAACTCTTCAAAAGAAACAATTTTATCTATTAATTTTCGCTCTAGTGCGATTTGTTCAAATTCCTTATTTATATCGTACCCGCAAACTAAATCTATTAATTTATTCTCTCTTAAACTAAGACCCAAAGATCCGCCTATTAAGCCAAGTCCAACTATACCTACTTTCATAAATTTTCCTTAAAAAGCATTAGTTAAAAATATTTTGGTATTATAACGATTTTGTATATAAAAATTTAGGTAAAATGATGAAAAAATGGTTTGTTTTCTTTGCACTCTCAAGTTCTTTATGTGCAACTACGATTAAAGATATAAAATTTGAAGGCTTATCGCAACTTTCTAAAGAAAGTGCTATTGCGATTTCTAAATTAAAAATAGGACAAAAAATTGATCCTGCTAGTATAGATATAGCGATTAAAAATCTTTTTGATAGAAATTATTTTAAAGATATAGCAGTAGAAGAAAAAAATGGAGTGCTAACTTTTAAAATGGTAGAAAAACCATCTATTGGAAAAATAGATATTCAAGGTATAGCAAGTAACGATAGAAAACAAATAGAAAGCCTTGTTGGCTTAAAACCTGGAATTTTGTATGATGAAAATTCAGCTAAAGATGCGGCCGAAAAAATCAAACTTTTTTATCAAGCCAAAGGTTTTTATGATACTGTTGTAGAAATCAAAGATGAAAAATTAAGTAACTCAAGTTCATTAAAACTTACTTTTGTGGTAAATCGTGGGGAAAATATCATCATAGAAAAAGTGCATTTAAGTGGCGCAAAAAATTTAAGTTATTCAGATATTGAACCTGCAATAGCAAATAAACAAAGAGAAGCTTTGGGTTGGATGTGGGGTTTTAATGATGGTAAGCTTAAAATTTTTGATCTTGCAAATGATAGCTCAAGAATTTCAGATGTATATTTAAAAGAAGGCTATCTTGATGTGAGCGTATCTCCTGCTTTTTTAAATACTTACACAGATACTTATCAAGCTGATTTGACTTATTTTATTAATGAAGGCGAGGTTTATAAAGTCAAAGAGATTAAAATTTTTAATCCAATTTTTAGCGATGAAGAAAATGAAGCTTTGGCAAATGATTTAAAATTAAGTGTTGGAAAAATAGTCAATATAGAAAAACTAAGAGAAGATATAAAAACTATAGAAACCAAAACAGCAGATTTAGGTTATGCTTTTGTACAAGTTATACCTGATATACAAAAAGATAAAGAAAATCATGAAGCTATAATTATTTTTAAAGTTATACCGAATGAAAAAGTATATATAAGAGATGTCATCGTTTCAGGCAATACCAAGACAGTTGATAGGGTTATTCGTAGAGAGCTTTATTTAACCGAAGGTAATCTTTATAATAGAACTGATTTAATGGACTCAAGAAATGCTCTAAGAAGAACTGCATATTTTGAAAATGTAGACATTAAAGAACAAAGAGTGGATGATACACATATTGATTTAATAGTAGAAGTCAAGGAAGCTTCAACCGGAGCTATTTCAGGTGGTATTGGTTATGGAACTAGTGATGGAATTTTACTTAGTGCTTCATTATCTGATGCAAATATTTTAGGTTCTGGTATGAAAGGAAGTGTAAGTATAGACAAAGGCGATGATACACTTTCAGGTAGAGTATCTTTAAGAAATCCTAGAGTAAATGATAGCGATTATTCTCTTGGAGGATCATTATATTCAGACCGTTTAGAGTGGGATAGCTATGATGAGAGAAATTATGGTTTTGATATAAGCGTTGGTAAAACTTTAGGAAGATATACAAGCATAGATTTAACTTATAATCTTGAACAAAGTGATATTTATCATTTAAGTGATCGCTTAATCGCTCAAGGATATAAACTTGGAAAAACTTACAAAAGCTCTATTACTCCTTCAATAGTATTTAACAATACAGATGATTATTATTTACCAAGATCAGGTTTTATCGCTTCAACCTCACTTGAATATGCAGGCTTAGGTGGGGATCAAGAATTTATAAGCTCTACCACTAAATTTAATTATTATCAAGGCTTAGAAGAATTTATAGGCTGGGATTTGATTTATCGTTATAAAGCAAGTTTTTATAAAGTATGGGACCAAGGCTATTTACCAATTAACGAAAAACTCTATCTTGGAGGTATAGGAACCATTAGAGGTTTTGATAGAAGAAGCGTGAGTCCTAAAAACGAATGGGGCGATGAGACAGGTGGTACAGTTGCCTTTGCAAACTCTGTAGAACTTAGCTTTCCAATCTTTGATAGAATCAAACTAAGAGGAAGTATATTTTTTGACTATGGTGCCATAGGACAAAGCTCTTTAAGTCAAATTCAAAGATGGAGTACAGGCGTTGGTTTTGAGTGGCTAACCCCACTAGGTGCTTTAAATTTAGTTTTTGCTAAACCATTTAATACTAACTCAAAAGACGACATAAGTAAATTTGAATTTATGTTAGGCGCAAGATTCTAAAAGTAATAAAATCTTGCTATAATTTTGAAATTTTATTTTAGGTAGAGATAATGAATTTTTTAGATATTTTTTCTAGTATAAGACGCAAACAAGCTACTCCAAGTGAAGCTCCAAACCACTGGGTTAAATGTAATTCTTGTCATGCGTTAATGTATTATAAAGAAATAGAAACTTGTTATAATGTTTGCCCTAAATGTAATTTTCACATGAGATTAAACCCTTTAAAACGCATCGAGTTACTTAGCGATGAAGGCACATTTATAGAAATGGATAAAGATTTACATGCAATCGACCCGCTTAAATTTGTAGATAGTAAATCATATAAAAAAAGATTAGCAGAAAACGAAGAAAAAACAGGAAGAAAAAGTGCTATAATAAGTGGCGAGTGTAATATAGATGGCATTAAAACTCAATTAGTTGTTTTTGATTTTTCTTTCATGGGAGGAAGTTTGGGCTCAGTAGAAGGTGAAAAAATTCTTAGAGCGATTGAAAGAGCAATTGAGAAAAAAACACCTGTTGTTATAGTTAGTGCAAGCGGTGGAGCTAGAATGCAAGAAAGTACTTATTCTTTAATGCAAATGAGCAAAACAAGTGCAGCATTAAAGCTACTAGCAGAAGAAAAACTTCCTTATATTTCAGTATTAACGGATCCAACCATGGGTGGAGTAAGTGCATCTTTTGCTTGGCTTGGAGATATCATCTTAGCCGAACCTGGCGCTTTAGTAGGTTTTGCAGGGGCTAGGGTAATTAAACAAACTATAGGAGCTGATTTACCAGAAGGCTTTCAAAAGGCCGAATTTTTACTTGAACATGGATTAATCGATGCGATTGTAGAAAGAAGTGAACATAAAAAATTTATAGCAGATTTTTTAAGATTTTTTTCTAAAAACTAAAAAATGCAAATCAATCTTTTAAGCATTCAAAAAAACAATAACAATGAATTTAGCAAAATAGATGAGCACTACACCAAGCTCATCAAAAAATTTTGCAGTTTTAATGATATTTGTATTTTTAATAATAAAATCAATCAAGCACAAAACACTAATATCATAGAAGCAAAAAAATCTTATACAAATGCACTAAATCCTTATAAAAAAGGTTTTTGCATAGCCTTAGATGAAAAAGGTAAAGAGCTTACGAGTGTAGAATTTGCAAAATTATTACTAGATAAAAATGAAATTTCATTTTTTATAGGCGGTGCTTATGGGTTTGAGCAAGAATTTATTACACAAATGCATACAAGTATAGCCCTTAGCAAAATGACTTTAGTGCATAAATTTGCCAAAACCATGCTTTTAGAACAAATTTATCGTGCATTTTGCATTAATACAAATCACCCATATCACAAATAGGAGCATTTATGCAAGAATTAAATCTTGAGGAATTTAAAAATATATTACTTCAAAGACAAAAAGAAATTTTACAAGAGCTTCAGGGCAATATAAACAATATCCATAATCTACAAGATAGCGAACCTAGAGATGAAGTTGATTTGCAGCAAATCGACAATAGTTCTCATATTGATTTTAAAATCAATGAAAATTTAAAAGCCGAACTAGAAGAAATTAAACATTCATTAAGTAAAATAGATAACAATACTTATGGTATTTGCGAGTATTGCGAAGATGATATTCACCCTGAAAGACTTAAGGTAAAACCTCACGCAAAATACTGTATCAATTGCCGTGAAACTCTAGAAAAAAGGAAAGAGCTATGAAGATAAGATTATTTTTCTTTGCAAGTTTGGTTTATCTTTTAATTGTTGCAGCCTTAGTTTATAATCTAAATTTAGGAAATTACACTTTTGCAATTTCCACTTTTGAATTAAATTTACCTGTTAGCTTATGGGTTGTTTTGCCTGCTTTATTTTTAATGATACTAGCTTTAGCACATATGAGTTTTTATGGCTTTTTAAAACATTTACAATACAAAAATCTAATTAAAGATAGTAAAAATTATGAAAATTTTATTATTGATATTTTTTTAAAAAAAATAAGCAAGGTTAAATTTAAAACTCAAGAATTTCAAAATATAGCAAAAAACACTCAAGCCCTTTGTTTTAAAGAAAAAATTCAAAATCCTAAAATAGATGAAATTATTGATATTTTTGAGAACTTAGATAAAAAAGAATTTGTAGAATTAAAAAAATACAAGCTAGATCCAAATAATGAATTTTTTATTTTAAATGAAAAAAATCACTTTCAAAATGATAACAATTATGCTTTTTCTTTTATCAAAAACAAAGATACCTTAGCAGATGAACTAGAAATTTTTGCTTATAAAATGGTGTTAGAAAATGCACCCTATAGTCAAATTAAAATACTAAAAATACAAAAAAATCAAGATGATATTTTATTGCTTTTAAATAGATTTGAAAAAGAAAACTTAGAATTAAATCATGCCGAAATCGAAGTTTTACTTAGTATGAATACCTTAGATGATAAGTCATATTTACGTTGTGCTAAAATACTTTGTAAAAAAATAGAGCCTCAAGTATTAATTGCTTTATTTAAAAAGTTAAAAGATAGTTATTCTCAAGCTTTAAGGGCTTATCTTTATACTTTAGCAGAATTTGGTATGTATGATGAATTACTTAATGAATTAGGAAATGATCAAAATGAGCATAAAGACTTTAGACTCTTGCTCTTTTTAAGAGAACATAATAAAAAAATAGAACTTGAAAAATTAATACAATGATAGATTTTAGCAAAAAGCCTTTATTTTTAGCCCCTATGGCAGGTTTTTCAGACTTGCCTTTAAGAAATTTAGTCAAGCAATTTGGGGCTGATGTAACCATTAGTGAAATGATAAGTTCTAATGCCTTAGTGTATGAGAGCTCAAAAACTCTTAAAATGCTAGAAAAAGCTGAACTTGAAAATCCTTACATAGTTCAAATTGCAGGCTCAGATGAAAGTGTGATTCAAAAAGCAGTAGAAATATTAAATCGTTTTGATTTTATAGATGGGATTGATTTTAATTGCGGTTGTCCTGTAAATAAAGTTATAAAACAATGCGCAGGTAGTGCTCTTTTACAAGATCTTGATAAATTACAAAGAATTTTAGAACTTATCAAAAAAACAAGCAATAAAAAATTAACTAGTGTCAAAGTAAGATTGGGATTTGAAAAAAAAGATCCTATTGCCATCGCTAAAGCGTGTGAAAATGCTGGAGTAAATTTTATCAGTATGCATGGTCGCACTAGAAAACAAATGTATAGTGGAAATGCTGATTATGAAGCCATAGCTTTAGCCAAAGAAAATATCAAAATTCCTTTAGTAGCAAATGGTGATATTAGTGCAGATAATGCTAAAGAAGTATTTGAAACAACAAAATGTGATGCTTTGATGATAGGACGTGCAAGCATAGGAAAACCTTGGATATTTTATGAGATAAAAACTGGCAAAAAAATAGAAAAAGCTATGAAAAATAAAATCATTTTTGCACATTTTGAAGAAATGCTAAAACACTATAAAGAACAAGGCATAAGCATATTTAGAAAACACTTGCATGAATATTCTAAAGGCTATGACGATGCTTCTAATTTTAGAGATTGTGTTAATCGTATTAATGATGCAGATATTATGCGAAAATATATTCAAGAATTTTTCAATAAGGAATGATTTTTGCTTGTAAATTTCTAAGCAATATGAATGAAGAGATACCATAAAACAAGGAAGGTTCATGGCAGCTCATATCAATTCAAAAGGGATTTACAAAGCATTAGGTGGCATTAGAACAAGTGCAAACAATCTAGCAGCACATGCTTCAAAGCTTAACAATCAAAGTTTAAATTTCGAGCAAGTTTTGCAACAAACCCAACCAAAATGTATAAGTACTTGCTTACAAAGCTCTCAAAAACAACTTGGAAATTTACTGGAAGATATTAAAAATAGCAAGGAAGCTATTATAAAAAATACACATATTGATAGTGCAAATATCATCGCAAAATTAAGACAAGAGGCTATTATGATGTATGATATTACTCTTAAAAACCCTCTTTAATGATTTTATATAAATTATCAATATATTCATCGCTAAAATGCGATGAATTAAACTTTTCATAAAACTTCGCAAGATCTTTAGTTTTAAACTCAAAGCCAAAAGCACATTTTTTATGTGCTGGTAAAAAAGCTCTTACTAATACAACGTTTTTTTGTATATACTCATCGCAATAAAAACATACAAAGCTTTTATGTAAACGTCCTTCAAAATTTAAAATTTTTAAATAAGCATCTACTATAACACGTTTACAATCTTGTTTTTCAAAACGTTTAGCACAATCTTCTAAAAGCTCAAAATAAAAACTATCAATTTCCTCAACATCTTTTAAATGCCAATAAAAAAGCCTAATAAACTCTTGCCAAAAAAACATTCTCTCTCTGTCTAAAATCCAAGAAAAACCAATATGCAAAACATCTTTTAAGCGTGGTAAAAACCTCGAACTTTCTTCAAGCTCAAAATCAATCTTATATCCACTTAAAATATTAGAATGTCTCATTCCGTAAAATCTATAACTTTTAATAATTCTTTTAGCACTTAAAAGATAAACGATTAAGTCCTCATCTTTTACACTCTGAGTGTGTAAGATAAAACCTTGCATTTTATAAAAGTTCTACGCCATAAGCTTGCAAAATTTCATAAGCACTATTTTCCAAAGACTTACTAAAGCTTGCTGTTGCATTTTTATACAATATGATTTTTGAGTTGATACTAGCGCTTTGAGCTAAAATAATATTACTAAATACACAAATATGCGAAACCAAACCACAAAATTCTATACTTTCATAATGATTTTGTTTTAAAAAATTAGCCAATTCTAGGCTACCAAAAGCATTCTTATAAAAGATTTTTTTTGCATTTTTTAAATACACATCAAAATCACTTGGCATTTGCCAACCAAAAGTATCTTTAATACAATGATAAATAGGTAATTTTTTTCCTTCTTGAGTTTTTAAATAATTCTCATCATGCGTATCAAAAGTAAAAACGATATCACCTTGATGATTTTTTAAAAGAGTAAGAATATTATCTTTTATCTTGGTAGCTTTTTCAAAACCTAAGCTACCATCGATAAAATCATTTTGATAATCAACAACAACCAAAAGTTTAGTCATTATCCTTAACCATAAAAAAACTATCCGTGTGGATATTTTCAAATGCAGTTTTTAAGCTTGTAAATAATTTTGGATTTTCTTTTTCTAAATTTGCTAAAAGTTGCTTTGCCTCTTCTCTTGCATGAGGAAATTTTACATTTTTTTCACTTAATTTCATACCAGGACAAAATTCATTACCAATAACTTCTAATTCATTATTAATAGCATTTTCCCTTAGTTGTCTTTCTCTTACAAAAATCAAAGGCCGAATAACCTCTACACCTCTTTTGCTTTTATATTTTGGAGCCAAACTTCTAAGAGCACCATTATAAATGAAATTCATAAAAAAACTTTCCACTGCATCGTCTAAATGATGGGCTATGGCTAATTTATTAAAACCATTTTCTAAGGCGTAAGTGTATAAAGCACCGCGTCTCATTCTTGAAAAATAGCTACAAAAGCTTGAATTTTTTCTAATGGTATCACCTGAAATTTCATAAATATTAGAATCAATAACCTCATGGTCAATACCATGTTCTTTGCAGTGATTATGAAGTTTGGTATAATCTTCACCCATACCATAGCTTAAAGTTACTGCTTTAAGTTCAAATTTAAAAGGCGCGTGTGCTTGCATACGCTTTAAAAGATGGGCTAAAGCAAGAGAGTCTTTCCCACCACTAAGTCCTAATAAAACCTTATCATTATCTCCTATTAAGGAAAATTTAGCGTTTGCTTTTGCAACTTCTCTGATTAGTCTTTTACTAAGATTTATCATAATTTCTCACAAATTTTTAAGACAAAATTAGCTGAAATTTTAGCAGATTTTTCTACAAACTCATCAAAGTCAAATTCAGCCTTTTCACCTGCTTTATCACTCATTGATCTTAAAATCAAACATGGAATTTTTAAAGCATCACACACCAAAGCTACACTAGCTCCTTCCATTTCGCAAGCATCTGCATTGAAAATCTCTCTAATTTTTGCTTTTTTATTTTCATCGCAAATGAACTCATCGCCCGTAGCGATAATACCTGATTGTAATTTAACACCAAGCTCTTTAGCAGCTTCTATGGCAAGATTATTTAGCCTATCATCTGTTTTTATAAAAATTTCATTGCCAGGAACATAGCCAAGCGGATGCCCAAAAGCTGTGATATCTAAATCATATTGAGCTAATTTTGTAGCATAGATCAAATCCCCTATTTCTAAACTAGGATTAAAAGCACCGGCTACGCCTGTAAAGAGTAAAAGCTCAGCTTTAAATTTTTCTATCATAATAGCCGCACTAAGAGTGGAATTTACTTTCCCTATCTTAGAATAAGCGATAATTAATTCATGATTTTTATATTTTGTAAGATAATAAGTATTATTTGCATATTCGATTGTTTGATACTCTTTTAATGTTTCTAGTAAAGGAGTAACCTCTTCAGGCATAGCTCCTAAAATAGCTATTTTCATTTAATTACCTTTAAAATTTCATCAATGTCTTCTATTTTACTTAAAGCATAAGTTTCTTTTTGAGTGATTTTTTTATTTAAACCCTTTAATACACTTGCACCAAATTCTATATAAAAATCCACTTCTTCATCTATTGCCTTAATGCTTTGTTTATAAAGAACAGGCTTAATAAGTTGCTCGCTTAAAAGCGTTAGAGCTTGATTTTTATCATTATACATTTTTGCATTGACATTTGATACTACGCTTTTAAAACTCTCTTTTAAAATAGGTTCTAATTCTTTTGTAAGTTTCAAAGACGCATTTTTTAATAATGGACAATGGCTTGCAACACTCATGTTCAAAAGCATAGCTCTTTTAGCTCCTGCATTTTTAAACTCACTCTCATAAGAAGCCAAATCAGGCTTTAAACCTGCTACTACAATTTGCCCATCACAATTATAATTAGCAGCAAAAATACTTTTTTGTTCACTTAATGCCTTTTGACAAAGTTCTTCTACCACTTTATCTTCAAGCCCTAAAACCACCATCATACCAGCTTCGATTTTAGAGCAATCTTCTTGCATAAACTTACCGCGTTTATTAACAAGTGCTATTACATCTAAAAAGTCAAATGCATCTTGGGTTGCTAAAGCACTAAATTCTCCTAATGAATGACCCAAGCTATACTTAGCTTCTATATTAACTTGCTCTTTTAAAGCTTCATAGGCCATTAGCGAGTTTAATACTATGGCCATTTGCGTAAATTCGCTTTTATTTAAATTTTCATTTTCCTTAAAAAGCAAATTTTTAAAATCAATTTTACAAAAATCGCTAGCATTGTCTAGTAATTCTTTTGCTTTTTTAGAATTATCATAAAAACTCAAACCCATGCCAACGCTTTGAGAGCCTTGACCTGGGAAAATAAATGCACTATTCATTAATGACCACCGCAGCAACCACCGCCGCCATGTCCGTGGCCGCCACAACATCCGCCGCCACCATGTCCGTGATGATCGTGATGATGTCCTCCACCACCACATCCACAACTTCTACTACCTGCAATAATTCCTGTTAAAATTTCATCTTCACTTGCAGCTCTCGCATCTACAATATTTAATGAAAATAACAAATCTTTTCCTGCATAAGCATGATTGTAATCAATAGTAACTTCATTTTCAGTAATTTCTCTAACAATTACTCTTACTGTATTACCATCTTCACCTTCGCCAAAAAGCTCCATACCAACTTGTAAATCAATTCCTGCAAACTGCTCTTTTGGTAAAGTTTGCAAAGCATTTGCGTCATATTCACCCAAAGCATTTTCTTTTTTTATCACAATATCAGCATTACATGGGGCATTAAGCTTTTGAATTTCTTCTTCTAATCCTTCTAAAATTTGACCCTTACCCAAAATAAAAGAAATAGGTTCAGCATAAATATTTGATTCTAAAACTTCATTAGTATTTGCATCTTTTAACTCATAAAACATTGAAACTACACTATTTTTTTCTATAGCCATTTTATCTCCTTTGTTATTTTCTATCTGGTGAAACTTTTGCCTCAGGACTATCAGGGTAAGCTGTCTTTAAAGCCTTATAAAATTTATTTGCACTTTTTGGAT
Source organism: Campylobacter sp. CNRCH_2013_0855 (assembly GCF_025773025.1). Lineage (NCBI taxonomy): Bacteria > Pseudomonadati > Campylobacterota > Epsilonproteobacteria > Campylobacterales > Campylobacteraceae > Campylobacter > Campylobacter sp. CNRCH_2013_0855. The sequence goes on from NZ_JAKMTE010000001.1 coordinate 228,095, forward strand.
CTCCAACCTTATCTAAGCTAATAGCCGTGTGATAAAGCAATTTTGGTACATAATCACCTTTAGTGCTTATAGCAGAACTTTTCTTATAAAATCCCAAAGCACCTGCATAATCTTGCTGTTTATATCTTATCTCCCCAAGCCAAAAAGTAGATCTAGCAGGTTTATAATGAATACTAATTAGATGTTCAAATTTTTCTTTTGCATCTTCAAATTGATTTTTATTGGTTTCATCAATTGCCTTTTTCAAAATTTCACTAGATTGTAATTTTTTCCAACTATCATCTTTTTTTTCAGTCACTTCTTCTTGAGTTTCATTTACATCCTGAATGACTTCTTGTGTTTTATTATCATCCTTTACAATAGGGACAGCAGAAATAACTTTTGCCTGATTTTGCACTCTAGCTATTTCAGATTGAAAAAAAGTTATAGTTTGATTCATATCTTCTTTTGAGATATAATCATCATTGATCTTATTGATTAAAGTTGTAATTTCACCTAAAACCTTTTGAATTTCTTGGTGATTTTTTTCTTGAATTTGTCTATTTTCTTCAACATAAGCTCTTAAATTTTGAATTTCTTGGGTAATATTTGCATCAAAATTTTGATAGTTTTCTTCCAGTGAAAGTAATTTTGTGTTAGCTTTTGAATACTGAGCATTTAAACCCTCAGTTACACTTTGTAAACCTTCTATGTTTTCTACAGCTGTATTTATTTTACTTGTCAAATTTGTATAATATTCATTTAAAGCTTTCAAGCGTTCTTGATTTTCATATTGCAACTTTTCATTTTGAGTTAAACCATAAGGTGTTTTTGTATCTACTTTTCCTGCATCAAATGCTGAAATTTCAGCGTGTAAGAAAGTAGCTCCTAAAAGAGCTACTGATAATAAGTTTAATTTCATTTATTTAAAGCTTTATTTTGCAATTTTAAATTCTGCACGACGATTTTGAGCATCGCAAGCTTTAGTTCTTTCAGTACATACAGGATTAGTTTCTCCATAGCTTTTTACGCTAATTCTATCTGCGCTAACACCTTGAGCTACTAAAGATTCTTTTACTGCTTTAGCTCTTTTCAAACCTAAAGCTTGATTATACTCATCAGTTCCCCACTCATCGCAGTTTCCTTCAACTACGATTGCAGCATTCGCAGCTTCTTTATTGAAAATTTCAGCATTATTTGCAATAACTTTTTGCATATCTTTTCTAACATTAAATTTATCAAAATCAAAATATACATTTGCTACAGAATTTAAAGATTCAAGATTTTCAAATCTATCAGAACCACCACTACCTTTTGAACCATCTACACTACTTGAGCTACTTACACTAGTATTTTTTGTAGCACAACCACTTACAATAACAGCAAACGCAGTAATTGAAGCAAAAATGATTTTTTTCATTGCTTTTCCCCTTTTTTATTTATTTAAAAATCATATTTAATTATAACAAAAAAAATGCTATTTTGATATTTTACCAATCAATTGATTGAATTTTACCTACTTTTAAACCATAGTGAAAGGCTTTATTTGCATTAATTCTAATAACACCCAATGCACTTTGCGAACCTAAATATTTAATAAATACAACACTTTCTCCATCGCTAGAAAATCTTGGAAAAAGATTTTTACCATTTGCAGTAAGTTGTCTTATATAATCACTTTGAGTTGACATTAAATAAAGATTAAAAACTCCACTTTGATTTGCTTCTCTACTAGAATAAACCATATAATGTTTATAAGTAGAAACTGAAGAATTGTTTTTACCATGAAAAACAACTTGTTCTGTTAAATTGGACTCTAAATTTTGCATAAAAATATTTGGATAACCCAAACGATCAGATACAAATACAATTTTTTTCTCATCATCTACAAAATTACCATTTACATCAATACCCATATAGTTTGTAATTTGTGTCAAATTTTTTGAATCTACATCATATAAATATACATCAGGTTGATCTTTTGGTGCCATGGTTAGTAAAATTTTTTTACCATCATCACTCACATCAGAAGCAACCATCATACCTTTACTAGCAATGATTTTTGTAATATTTTTATTTTTCATGTTATACTTGTAAAGCGTTGGAATTTCATCTTCATAGGCAGTAAAATAAAATGCGTTTTGTTCTTTATTTGCCCATTTAGGAAATAAATTTAAGCCTTTTGAAATTAACACTTTTTGATAAGTTAAAGTATAATCTGCTAACAAAATATCACTTTGCTTATTACCTTGAGTTCTAGCTATTAAAATTTTATGATCCATCCAATCAACTGGTGCAAAGCCTAATTTTTTATTCATTTGAGCAATACTTCTATGTGCTAAAAATGGATACTCTTCAATAGAAAGAATTTGCTCATAAAATCTTGTTTTAGTTTCATTTGCGGCTAAAATTTCAACATCAATATCTAAAAGTTTGCCATTTTTATTTAATATATAAGAAAAAATATAATCACCTTGTTTTTCATCTTGAGTTATCTCAAAATTTGAACTCACTTTTACATCATTAACAAGCATGTTGTAAAAACTTTTTTTAAGATCTAAATCATTTAGTTTAGACTGGTCTTTAATATAAATTTTAGGCAATTGCATACCTTTATTTACAACAGATATTGTTGCATCTTGTCCAAATAATACTGAACAAAAAAATAAAAATACTAGTATTTTTTTCATTGTTTCTCCATTTTAAACTCAATTATATCACTAAGTTGCATTTTGATTTTTCTTATTTTACCATTTGGAGGTAAAGTTATATATTTTCCCTCTAAATTTTGCAAAAATTCTTTTGCCTTTTTATCAAAATTATCACTATGCGCACTAGTGGCACTTAGCAAATAAAAATAACCATTGTTATCAATTACAAATTCTACTTCTATACTTAAATTACCGCTAGGATTATAAATTCTCCATCTATCTTCAAGGTATTTTCTAACAGCACCTAAAAACTGATCATAAACACCTATTTTTTGCTCTATAACAGATTGTCCTAATTCCTGATTAATTTGCAAATTTTCATTAAGTTGCTTGGAAAAATCATTGATTTTTTCTCTTTGGGTAAAAGTAGGTTTTTTTGATGGCATAGAAGATTGCACTTTTGTAGTTTTTTCTTCTTGATAATCTTCTATTTTTCCAAATAACTCATTAAAAACACTTGCCTGTTGTTCTATATTTTGCGTATTGACGCTTTTGTTTGTGGTGTATTTTTGCAAAAGATTTTCTTCAAACAAACTTTGCAAATTTTCTTTTTGCAATTCTTGCATCATATTAATTTGATTTTGATTTATACTATCACCAAGCTCTACATTAATAAAACTATTAGGATCATCAGTATATTCGATAGCTTTTGGTTTATATTCAATTAATTTAAAAAAAACTAAGAAAACAACAAAAAAATAAACTAAAGTTGCATAAATAAAGGATTTAAAATTGTGTATAGAATTTTCTTCCATTTTCTACTCAGTTTGCAAAGCAACTTTTTGGAAACCTAAATGTTTCATTGTTCTTAAAACACTCATTACATCATCATATTTTAAATTTTTATCCGCTCTAATGAAAACTGTTTCTTGGGTATTATACTGAAGTTTTAAAGCATTCATATTATCTGCAAAACTTACAAAATTAAATTTATCTTTTCCTATAAAAATTTCTTTCTTTGCGTTAATTGTTATAATTAAACTTTTAATATTTGGAGCACTTGAAGTTTTTTGTGAACCTTGAGGAAGCTGCACCTTTTCCTCATATGTAATACTTGGTGCAGTCACCATTAAAATAGCAAGCAATACAAGCATAATATCCACTAAAGGTGTAATATTTAACTCAGGTTTTTCTTCCATAAACATAAATTAGACCTTTGCAGAACTTATCAATACTTTAATCTCGCTATCTAAGATATTAATCAACTCATAAGCTTTGCGCTTGATAATCAAATGAAAGCTATATGCAGGAATCGCAACTAAAATCCCACATCCAGTAGCCACCAAAGCTTCACTAATTTTAGGAGCAATAATACTTAAGGAATTTTGCATTTCTAAGCCACCAAAAGTTTCAAGAATAGAAATCACGGTACCAAAAAGTCCTATAAAAGGAGAAGTTGAAGCTATGATGCTAAGCCAAGTTAATCCTATTGTAGCTTTTTTTTCTACAGAATTTTTATAAATATTCATTTTAGTTTCATCAATTTCCATGTACTTTTTCAAAATTGACGCACTTTGACTTAAATCTTTTTCCCCTCTCATTAAAGCTTCCAAAGCTTGACTTTCGTTTTGAGTCCATTTATTAATAAGTATTAATCTTGAAAATAAAATACTAAAACTAAGTATAAAATACACTGAAAGCCAAGCTAATACGATATAAGTGATTAAACTTGTATTTTCAAAAAAATGAAAAATTGCTTGAAAATCCACTATTTTTGCCTTACGTTATTATCCATCTTAGCAAAAGTAGAAGCCAAAGCAACACTATCACTACTCATAGATTTAATCAAATCTTTTGCTTCTTCCAATCTTTTTGCTATTTCACTATCACTATTTCCACCAACCCAAACAGCACCTTTTGCTAAAACACTTACTTTAGTTTCAGATACCTTTGCATGGCCTGAATCAATAGCAACTAACTCATGAGTTGAATCTGATTTTTCTATGTCTATAATTCCTGCCTTTAAAGAAGAGATTAAAGATGCATGTCCTTTTAAAACACCAAATTCACCTTCACTTCCAGGAAGAACAATAGATTTTACATTATCATTGTAAATCATACCAAGAGGTGTTACCACCTCTATATGTATTAAATTATCCATTATTAAGCCTTAAGTTTTTCTGCTTTTTCAATCACTTCATCAATTCCACCTACCATATAGAAAGCATTTTCTGGTAAATGGTCGTATTTTCCTTCTAAAATACCTTTAAAGCCTGCTATCGTATCTTCTAAACTAATGTATTTACCAGGACTTCCTGTAAATACTTCAGCAACGAAGAATGGTTGAGATAGGAATTTTTCAATTTTTCTTGCTCTTTCAACAATTAATTTATCTTCTTCACTTAACTCATCCATACCTAAAATAGCAATAATATCTTGCAAATCTTTGTATTTTTGAAGTACTGATTGCACGCCACGCGCTACTTTATAATGCTCTTCACCTATAATTTGTGGATCAAGCATTCTTGAAGTAGAATCAAGCGGATCAACAGCTGGATAAATACCTTTTTCAGCAATTGATCTATTTAAAACCGTAGTTGCATCTAAGTGTGCAAAAACAGTCGCGGGAGCAGGGTCTGTTAAGTCATCTGCTGGTACATAAACTGCCTGAACTGAAGTAATAGAACCTTTTTTAGTTGAAGTAATTCTTTCTTGGAATTTACCCATTTCACTAGCCAAAGTTGGCTGATAACCAACAGCTGAAGGAATTCTTCCTAAAAGTGCTGACATTTCTGAACCTGATTGAGAGAATCTAAAGATATTATCAATAAACATTAAAACATCAAGTCCCATTTCGTCTCTAAAATACTCAGCCATAGTAAGACCTGTTAAAGCAATACGATTTCTTGCCCCTGGTGGTTCATTCATTTGACCATAGCACAATGCAACTTTATCTAAAACGTTACTTTCTTTCATTTCATTATAAAGGTCATTACCCTCACGAGTTCTTTCACCAACACCTGCGAAAACTGAATATCCGCTGTGTTTAAATGCAACATTGTGAATTAATTCCATAATAATAACGGTTTTACCAACACCTGCACCACCAAAAAGACCAACTTTACCACCTTTAGCATAAGGAGCTAATAAATCAACTACCTTAATACCTGTTTCAAAAATTTCACTTTTTGTGCTTTGCTCTTCAAATGGAGGAGGATCTCTATGAATTGACCAATGTTTATCAAAATTAATCTCTTCACCCTCATCAATTAAATCACCTGTTACATTAAAAATTCTTCCAAGAACTTTTTCGCCTACTGGAACACTAATTGGATTACCAGTTGCTTCTACTGCTAAACCTCTAACAAGACCATCAGTCATATCCATAGCAATAGTTCTTACTTTATTATCACCCAAATGTGCAGCTACTTCAAGAACTAGCTTACACTCTTTTCCTTCTAATTCATAATTAACAATAATAGCTTCATTAATTTGCGGAAGATATTCTTTAAATTCAACATCAACCACTGGTCCTAAAACTTGAGAAATAAAACCTTGCATCATCACTCCTAAATTTATTTCATTGACTCAACACCGCTGATAATCTCTATCAATTCGGTGGTAATAGATTCTTGTCTTGCTTTATTATAAGCTAAATTAAGTTGTTTAACTCTTGCTTTTGCATTATTTGTTGCATTATCCATAGCTTGCATTCTTGCACTATGTTCAGCTGCCAAAGAATCAACCAAAGAAAAATACATATTATATTCAAAATAAGTTTTTAACAAATCATTCAAGATTTCTTCATCTTCTGGCTCTAAATCCATTAACGATTGAGATTCCTGCTCTTCCTTGCTTGCAATAGCATCCACAGGCAATAAATTATTAATACGAATTTCCTGAGAAATCATATTTTTATAGCCATTATGAATGATTACAACCTTATCTGTTATTTTATTTGCAAAATCATCTACTGCACTCTGAATAATAGCACATGCTTTTTCATAATCAGGGCTAGAGCTTGTATCTAAATACTTTTCTAAAATCTCAATATTTTGGAAGTTAAAATACTCTATACCTGTTTTACCAATAGCTCTTAGTCTTACTTTGATTTTTTTTGCTTTACAATCTTCAAGCATTTCATTTACCGTTTTAATGGTTTTAATGTTAAAACCACCACATAAACCCTTATCAGCTGTGACAAAAATAATATCCATTTTTTCTATATTATCTTTTTTTCTAAAAAACGGAAGTTTGTCATCAAGTCCTTCATATTGATTAATCTTGAATGCAATTTCTGACAAAACTTCATCGATTTTTTGAGCAAAAACCTTTGATTTTTTAGCTGCCTCTTCTGCCTTTCTTAATTTGGCAGTAGAGACAAGTTTCATAGCATTGGTTGTCTTTTGTGTATTATGAACACTTTTTATTTTTCTTTTAATTTCTTTTAAATTAGACATTTAAAAACCTTATATATGGTTTGCTTTAAACTCACTCAATGCTTTAGCTAATTTTTCCTCTAAATCTTTATCTAAAGCCTTTTTGGTTCTAATTTGCTCAAAAATTTCTGGATATTTAGCTTCAATAAATGGATACAAAGCTGCTTCAAATTCTCCAATTTTTGAAACCGCTATATCATCTAAATACCCTTTAGTTCCCGCATAAATCATCACCACTTGATTTTCAGCTGAAAGTGGAGAATATGGAGGTTGCTTTAAAACTTCAACCATTCTTTGTCCACGTTCAAGTTGTTTTCTACTTGCTTCATCCAAATCACTTGCAAATTGCGCAAAAGCTTGCAACTCTCTATATTGAGCTAAATCAAGTCTTAATGTACCTGAAACTTGTTTTGTTGCTTTAATTTGTGCAGCACCACCAACGCGAGATACAGACAAACCAACATTAATCGCAGGGCGAATACCTGAGTTAAATAAATCTGTTTCCAAGAAAATTTGGCCATCAGTAATTGAAATAACATTGGTTGGAATATAAGCTGAAACATCGCCTGCTTGAGTTTCAATAATAGGCAATGCCGTTAAGCTTCCTGCACCAAGTTCATCACTTAACTTACTTGCTCTTTCGAGTAATCTTGAATGTAAATAAAATACATCTCCTGGATAAGCTTCACGACCTGGAGGACGGCGTAAAATCAAAGACATCTCACGATATGCAACAGCATGTTTACTTAAATCATCATAAACAATCAATGCATGTCTTGAGTTATCTCTAAAATACTCACCCATAGTTACACCAGTATATGGAGCAAGATATTGCAATGCAGCAGGATCAGAAGCACCTGCATTTACTACTATACTATAATCCATTGCACCATACTCTTCTAGCTTTTTAACTACTTGAGCAACTGTGCTTTGTTTTTGACCAATGGCCACATAGATACAAATAACATCTTTGCCTTTTTGACTAATGATAGTATCAATTGCAACAGTTGTTTTACCTGTTTGTCTATCACCAATAATTAGCTCTCTTTGTCCTCTACCAATTGGAACTAAAGCATCAATTGCTTTAATACCTGTGTGTAATGGCTCATGAACACTTTTTCTAGCCATAATACCTTTTGCTTTTTCTTCCACAAAACGATATTCACTTGCTTCAATCACACCTTTAGCATCAATTGGCTCACCCAAAGCATTTACAACACGTCCTATCAACGCATCGCCTACTGGAACCTTTAGAAGTTTTTTTAGTCTCTTAACCGAGCTTCCTTCTTTAAGACCAAGACCTTTTCCTAAAATAACAATACCTACGCTTGATTCTTCAAGATTAAGCACCATTCCCTTTTCGCCATTTTCAAATTCAACCATCTCTCCAGCCATGGCATTTTTAAGACCATAAACTTTAGCAACACCATCAGCAACTGAAATAATTTTACCAGTTTCTTCTATTTCAAGATTAAAGTCAAATTTTTCAATTCTTTCTTTTATAATAGAACTAATTTCATCTGCTTTAAATTTCATCAAATCTCCTTAAATTGCTTTTAATATATATTCATTCATTTTAGCTTTTAAGCTTTGCATTGAAAATGAAATTTCATATCCAAGACCATCTAAGCTAATTTTCACACTTTCATTATCACTTATTTTACTATCTAATCTAATTTTTGCATTAAACTTAGTACTAAGTTTTTCTTCTAAATTTCTAATTTCTTCTTCACTTAATTGTTCTTTTGAATAAACTTGTCCCAAGAATGTGTTTTCTTTTAATGCTTTTTGCTCGCTCAATTCTTTAGTAATTTCTGGGATTAGCATCTCTCTTTTATTATCTACAATTAAATTTATAAAGTTCTTAAAAGCATCACTTGGATTATCCAATAAGGAAAGTACAAATTCTAGTTTTTTTCCTTGTTTTATCTCATAAGAATTTAAAACATCTATAAATTTATTAGATGTAAAAGCCGAACTTAACTCTAATAAATTAGAATAAAAATCTTCAAAATCATTTCTTTCTAATATCGCCTTTGCATAGGTTTTTGCAATCACACTTTCCATCAAGACACCTTTTTCATCATGATATTTAGAATTTCTTTTTGCTGAAGTTGTAAATTTTGATCTTCAAAAATCTCTTCTAAAACCGCTTGTACAACTTCTTTTTCCATTCTTCTTATTTCATATTCTTTATGTTCTTCGTAAGTTTTTTCTAAAGCCTTGATTTCCATTTTCGTTTCAGCTTCTATTTTATCTGTGATAATCTCCGCTTCTTTTTTTGCAAGAGCTATCGCATTGATTGCTTCTTGTTTAGCTAAGTCTAGTTTTTTCATCATTTCTAATTTATGATTTTTACTCGCAATAAGCTTTTCTTGAATTTCATTCATTTTAGAAGCAATTTTTACAATTCTTCCATTATAAAAATTTTTTAAAGGAGTTGCAATAAAATAATACAAAATAGCAGCAAATAAAACAAAATTAACTGCTCTTGGAATAATATCGTATTCACCACTTCCATTGCCTGCTGCAAAAGCAAAAAATGGAAGTACTGATAATAATATAATTTTTTTCAACATTAACTTTCCTTAAATTTTACTCAAGCTATTTTTAAAGCTTTGTTTAAATTCTGGCATTTTTAAACGCATTTCTTCTTTTAATTCTTTTTCTTTTTCTCTTAGACTTTTAAGAAAAACAAGCATTTGATCTTCCAATTCTCTTTTTTTTGTTGATAATTCTTTTTCTTGTTTTAATTTAGCTTCTTCTATTGCTTTTACTTTAATTTGGTTAATTTCATCTCTTGTTTGAATATGAATTTTTTCCAACTCACTTTCTACATTTGAAACATCATCAGAATTTTTTTTCATTTTTTCTTCGTCATTTTTTATGGTTAAATCCCTAGAATCCATAAATTTAATCAAAGGTTTATAGAGTATAGAATTTAAAATTGCTATCATAAGCAAAAAAATGACACCAGTGGCTATCATGATGGAAAAATGTACATCATTAAACATTAATACTCCTAAATAAATCTAAATTAACGCGAAATTATAGCAAAACATACCTAAAAGCATATTTAATTGAATACCTTTAGAAATTCTCTAACTTCACTTTCGTTTGCAAAATTAATAGTAATTTTTAAATCTTTTATATTTACTTTCAAACCTAAAGATTCAATTTTTTCTTTTAAATTTATTATAGATTGATATTGTTTATTTGAATTTATATTTTTTTCCAATTGGTTTGTTTTTTTAAAATTTTTAATTAACTTTTCTGTATCTCTTACATTAAGTTTTTGACCTATGATGGTATCAACTATCATTTTTTCTTCTTCTTTTTCAAGTCCTACTAAAACTTTTGCATGTCCTTGTGAAATTTTACCTTCTATAATAAAATGTTGTGTTTGCTCATTTAAATTTAAAAGTCTTAAAGTATTAGCAATCTGTGGTCTTGATTTATGAATAAGATCTGCTAGTTTTTCTTGAGTGATATCATGAATTTCTAGTAATTCTTTATAAGAATGTGCTAATTCTATGGGATTTAAATTTTCTCTTTGGATATTTTCTATCAAAGCAAGTTCACGTAATTTTATATCATCTACATTTAAAACTACAGCTTTAATCTGTTCTTTTTCTAAAAGCTTACATGCTCTAAATCTTCTCTCACCCGCTATTAAAATATAATCAAATTCATCTTTTTTAAAAACCACAACAGGCTGAATCAAACCATACTCTTTAATAGAACCTGCAAGTTCTTCTAAAGCTTGTTCATCAAAATTTTTTCTTGGTTGATAAGGGTTTGGACTAATTAGATCTATATCAATTTCTTCTATTCTGCCTTCATTGGAACCTAGTTCTTTTTCATAAACCTCATCAATATCAGCCAAAATACTACTTAAACCTCTTCCTAATGCACTTTTTTTTGCCATTTTTTATCCTAATATAGAATATGCTAAATTTTGATACGCCACTGAGCCTGGGGATTTTATATCATAAAGTATAATAGGTTTTCCATAACTTGGGCTTTCAGCAAGTTTTACATTTCTTGGTATGATAATGAAATCATCTTCATTATCACCTATTCTAAATAGTTTTTGTTTAAAATTTTTCTTTAAATCCTCTACAGTATCTTTTGAAAGATTATTTTGTGAGCTATACATAGTTGGTAAAAAGCCTTTTATTTTTAATTTTGGATTGATAGTTTTTTTCACAAATTTAATAGTGTTTAAAACCATCGCAACACCTTCAAGCGCATAAAACTCACATTGTATAGGAATAATAACACTATCACTTGCTGCAAAAGCATTTACCGTAATACTTCCAAGTGCAGGAGGTGAGTCAATGATGATAAAATCATAATCTTTAGCAATTTCTTTGATTTTTTCCCTTAAAATCGTTCTATATTCTCCACTTTCTTTTACTACTTCTTGCTCAATTCCAACCAAAGAAATATTTGACGGAGCTAAGTATAATTGTGGAAGCTCAGTTTTTAAAATAATCTCGGAAAGTTTTTTCCTGCCTATAAAAACATGATAAATATTATATTCATAATTACTTCTATTAAAACCAAGTCCTGTTGTAGCATTAGCCTGTGGATCAATATCTATCAAAAGAACCTTTTTTTCAGCTACTGCTAAAGAAGCCGCTAGATTAATAGCGGTAGTAGTTTTACCTACCCCACCTTTTTGATTTGCAATAGTTATTATCTCACTCATCTTAAACTATATATCCTTTTATTATCTAACAATATAGAACCATCTTTATACAACAAAGCATCTTTTAAAGATAAAATCTTACCTTCATTATGTATAAAAAAATTTCTTGATTTTTCAAATTCTAGCATATACTTGCTAAAAATATTCTTCCATAAAATTTTCTCATCTACATAAGAAAAATACTCATTTAAAAGTTTTGCTATATCTACTTCTATGTCTAAAATTTCAGCATTAAATGGAGCATATTTAAGATTAATTCCCATTCCTACAACCAAAAAATCATTGATTTTAGAACTCATCAATCCGCCTATTTTTTTATCTTCTATATAAAAATCATTAGGCCATTTAATCCATACTTTTGAATTTTGTCTTTGCAATACTTCCTTCATTAAAAATGCAAAGTATATACTAGCAGAAGCCAAAGGAAGATCTTGCGCTAATTCTTGAGTTTTTATACAAAAAGATACATGTAAATTTCCTTGCTTGCTTTGCCAAGTATTATCTCTACTACCTATACCAGCACTTTGGATAAAAGCACAAATGGCTGTATTTTCTATAATTTCTCCACTGCGAATTTTATCACTTAAATAAACTTGAGTTGATTCAAGCTCATCAAAATAAACTATCTCCAAGTTTTAACCTTTTTCCATTTAAATAAGTCTTAGCATCTAAAACTTTTTTTCCACTTTCTTGTAAAGTTTTAATCCTCAAAACACCTTTTTTACATGAAAGCAAAAAGCTTTCCTTTTCTATTTGTAAAATCACACCTGATTTTTGAGTTTTTTCACTATCGATTAACTCTATATCTAAAAATTTCATACCATTTTCTAAAAAAATTCCAGGCCAAGGTGTAAAAGCTAAAAATTTTTGATAAATTTCACTTGCATTGTCTAAAGCAAACAACCCATCTTCTTTTTTGATTTTTTTACAATATGTAACTAAACTTTCATCTTGTTTTTTTGGGATAATTTTTTCAAAATTTAAAAGCGTAGAAATAGTAAGCTTAGCTGCTAAATTGGAAAGCATAGTAAAAACCTCAGCTGAATTTTTACCTGCGATATCACATTCTTTACTTTCCAAAATAGCACCACTATCAAGCCCTTCTTCCATAAGCATAGTGCAAACCCCACTTATTTTATCCCCATTTAAAATAGCACTTTGTATAGGCGAAGCCCCGCGATATTTAGGGAGTAAAGAAGCATGTAAATTGATACAAGGAGCAATATTTAAAATTTCTTTTGGTAAAATCTTCCCATAAGCAGCAACAACTATAAAATCAGGTTTTAAGCTTTTTATTCCATTGATTATATTTTCATCTTTTAAGCTTTTTGGAGTAAAAATTTCTATATTTAAATTATTTTCTAAAACAAATTTTTTAGTATCACTTGGGGTTAAAATTTGTTTTCTACCCACAGGTTTATCAGGTTGAGTAAATAAAGCTTGGATATTAAATCCTTTATCGACAAGCTCTTTTAAAATACAAGTTGCATAAGAGGGAGTTCCCATAAAAATGATATTTTTCATGATGCTACTATCCTTTTTTTATAAGTTTTTATAGCTTTTTGATATGAAAGATCAAGATAATCTTTAAAAATTTCAAAATTTTTTCTTGATGGATTATTAATACAAATATATCCCATATAAGCATAAATTGGATGAGGCATGATAAAATCAAGCATAGAAAAATCATAATTTAAACTAACAACCTCACCCTTTAAAGCCTTTTTAGGTTTTTGACCAAAAAGATTTTGGTAATCTTGATCACAAAGAGAGCAACTTAAACGAAACACACCTTCTCTATTTAAATTCGAAGCTTTATCATTTATGCCATCATTTTCTTTAATAGTGCAAAAATAAACTCCGTTTTTTAAAACCCTATCGGGATTATAAAAAAAGCTATGTTCTTTATAAGTAAATTTATACACCAAGCCTTTAAAACTAGACTTGATATATTCTTGAATAAAATCTATAGTTAAATTTTCACCCATCAAAAATTATTTTGACTTCTAATTTTTTTAACTTCTTCTAAAAGCATAAATTTAAGCTCTTTTAAACCTGTTTTTTCAAGGCTTGATACTTTAACAAAAAAACTTTGTGGATTATTTTGACTTTGCAAATAAGCTTTTAGCTCATTATAATCATCTTCCATTTTTTGTGCAAATTCTTCGCCTAAATTTACACTATCACTTTTTGAAAGCATTAAGCCAAAATTTCTTGCATAAAGCTTGCTTGAAAATTTTTCCAATTCTTTTCTTAAAATACAAAATTGCTCTTTTAAACTCATTTCTCTTAATGGATCAAGCACAAAAAGTAAAAAAGAAGTTCTTTCTATGTGTCTTAAAAACTCAAGCCCCAAACCTCTACCATCACTTGCACCTTCTATAATACCTGGGATATCTGCCATCACAAAAGAATTATAATCATCTACTTCAACCATACCAAGTTTTGGAGTTAAAGTGGTAAATTCATAATTAGCTATTTCAGGTCTTGCATTAGACACTACACTTATAAGAGTGGATTTTCCTACATTTGGAAAGCCTACAAGTCCAACATCTGCTATGAGTTTTAATTCTAAGCGCACGCTTAAGGTTTTTCCTGCTACACCTGGTTGAGCATAATCTGGGCGTTGATTAGTAGAGTTTTTAAAATGAGTATTGCCAAGACCACCTTTACCGCCTTTTAAAAAGAGTTCTTTTTGGCCTTCTACTAGCATATCAAGTAAAACTTCCCCACTTTGTGCATCAATTACTTGAGTGCCTTGAGGGACAACTAATTCTAAACTCTCCCCTCTTTTGCCATTTTTATTACGACCTAGACCCGGCTGGCCATTTTGTGCTTTAAGTTCTTTTTTACCTTTAAAGTGTGCTAGCGTATGAGTATTGTTATCACATATAAAATATACATCACCGCCATTTCCACCATCACCACCATCAGGTCCACCAAGTGGAACATGTTTTTCACGGCGAAAACTCACAGCACCTTTACCACCATTACCTGAACTTAAAACTAATTTTACATTATCTATAAACATATATAACCTTAAATAAATTAAAAAGAAGTATATCAAAATATAAATAATTTCAAAAGAGTAGCTTTTTTAAATTTTAAAGTAGAAAATACACCTAATTTTAGAATATTTATCTCTAATTATTAGGTGTTATAGTATTTGTAACTATATATTATAGCCTCATTTATTTTTTTGATTAGGATTTAATTGCTTCCCGCGATTTCCTTGATTTTGATCATATTGCTTATTTGTTCCAGGTGTACCTTTATTTGGATTTTGCATATTTGATGCATTATCTTTGGGATCAATTTTTTTGTTCATTTAATTCTCCTTTTTTTAAAAAATTATAAAGTTAATAACTTTATAGATATAATTTTATAAAATACACTAGAGACAAATAGGGACAAAATGGAAAAACTACATCAAAAAAAATATAAAAATAATTATCAAGAATTTATAACAAAAAATTTAAAAAAAGCCTACAAAAGCCAAAGAGAATTTATAGATGCCTATATAGACTTCCAAGAAGAGTGTGGAAAATTATATATTATAGATGAGAGAACAAGAAAACAGTATGTTGATAAATATAAAAAAATCATACAAAGAGGTGCTCCAAAAAATGAAATAGAAAAAATATATAGTTTCTTGCTAGAAAACGAAGAAATAAAAAAAGATAAAATTTATAAACCATTAATTGACGATCAATTTGAAAGAGAAATTTTTGGAGATGAATATTATAAAATTTTAATTAAACACTATTCTGAAGAATAATGTTTTGCACACTCGATAAAACTTTTTTCATTTTTTTGACATATTTCCAATTTTGCAATACACGCCCATTTTCTTTCATGGCTTAAGTTTAATCCAACGCAAGTTGAAATAAATGCGTATTCTTCTTTTACTGTATAACGAGTTTCATTCTTATAATAATAAACTCCACTACCACCTATAATTAATGCAGTCAAAAAAGGTAAAAAATTATTTTTTCTAGGACTGCTTAATTTCTTATCAGCTAATGTATTTTTTTCTAAGATATATTTTGTTACTTCATCTATATTTTGTATATTTATTTCTGTGTATCGAAGATCCTTCATAGCTTTTTCAATAAGATCTTCTACTTGTTTTATTTTCACATCATCTGAAATTTGCTCTAGAATATATCTTCTTAATTCATCTTTGGATATTCTATACATTCAAAAGCCATCTTGTATTAAGAATTTATATTTACAAAGAATTTTCCTAGATAATCTAGGAAAATTATGCAGGGTAAACAGAAACTTTTTTTCTATTTTTATCTTTTCTTTCAAATTTTACAAAACCATCAATTAAAGCAAAAATTGTATGATCTTTTCCTATGCCTACATTATTACCCGCATGAGTTGCTGTTCCTCTTTGGCGAATGATGATGTTACCAGCACGAACAAATTCTCCACCAAATTTTTTAACACCTAGACGACGACCTATAGAATCACGATTATTCTGAGTTGAACCTTGACCTTTCTTGTGTGCCATTCTTTGCTCCTTAAGCTTTAATATCTACTACTCTAACGCGAGTAAATTGTCTTCTAAAACCGCGTTTTAACTTTGAGTCTTTTCTACGTCTTTTTTTGTAAATCACAACTTTTTTGTCTTTTCCATGAGCAATCACTTCTAAAACAACTTTTGCACCCGCAACAAACGGCGCACCTACCTTTAATTCTTTATCGCATACAGCAAGAACTTCACTTACTTCTACGCTTGATTTTGCTTCAGCTTCAAAACGATCTAGTTTAAGCTCATCACCTTGGCTTACTCTGTATTGTTTTCCACTGTGTTTTATAATAGCATACATACAGCTATCCTTTCTTAAAATATTTTGGTAGCACCATAAAGCATTATGCATAAACATAAATTTAGAAAGCTTTAATGGCTAAAAGCAGTAATTATATCTTGATTTTATATAAAGTAAGCTTAAGACGCAAAAAAGCGTCTTAAGATTTAAATTAAAGCTCTGGCTTTGGAGTTTTTTCAGTTGCTTTTGGAAGTTGAGGGTAAGTAATATTAGGCTTTTTACCTGTTAGAGCATGTAAGAAAGTTTCTATAGAAGCTGCTTCTTTATCAGAAATTTCTATACCAAGTTGTACACTACCCATTTCTTTGATTGCTTCTTGTAAAGACCAAATAGCACCATTGTGGAAATATGGAGCCGTTTCAGCAATATTTCTTAAGGTTGGAGTTTTAACCAAACCATTTGCATCACCTTTAAAATCCCCTACATTTGCAAATTTGTATTTAGCTGCTACTTGGAAAGCTTGCATGCTACCACCTAAATTTACTCCTGTATGACAAGCTGTACAACCTTTATCAATGAAAGTTTTTAGACCTTCTTTTTCTTTTTTACTCAATGCTTTTGTATCACCTTCTAAGAATTTATCAAATTTAGATGGAGTTAAAAGCGTTCTTTCAAATGTGGCAATAGCATCTGCAATATTATCAAAAGTTACTCCACTACTACCATACACTTTTTTAAATTCTTTTACATATTCTGGCATGGAAGCTATTTTTTCTACTGCTAATTTAGCAGGTGTTGCCATTTCAGGCTCTGCTTCGATTGGCCCTTTTGCTTGATCTGCTAAAGTACCTGCTCTACCATCCCAAAATTGAGTCGAATTTAAAACTGAGTTATAAACTGTTGGAGAATTTAAATGATGAGGATTAGCTGTCCATTTATGTCCTACAGCAGCTGCTATACCATCGGTACCGCCCATACCTAAATTATGACAGGTATTACAAGAAATCAAGCCACTTTTAGAAAGTCTTGGTTCAAAATATAATTTCTTGCCAAGATTAGCTTTTTCTTTAGAGAATTTACTAGCCTTAACACCCATTTCTTTTAACAATTTTTCAACGCCTGCTTGATCCTTTGGTAAAGGCGCTAAACCTGCAGCTTTTGCTTCATCAAGCAAAGCTTTATCATTAGCAAAAGCAGTTGATGCAACTAATAATGATGATGCAACTAATAATGAAATTTTTTTCATTATCCACTCCTAAATAAGATAAAATAAAGCCTATTTAAAATAAACTTATTGAAAATATATCTATAATTTTCTTTAAACAAAATAAAAAATTTCTATTTGACAATAAAAATTATTATAGGATAAAATATATCTTAAATATTTATTTCAGGGTTTTTTGCTATCATTTTATAAAGTTTTATAAAATCAGGATAAAAAATAAATGGAAAATTTAATAATCTATCTTTTAGCTTATCTCATAGGTGCTATACCATTTGGGCTTTTACTAGCTCAAATTTTTGCCAAAACAAATATTAAAAATGCAGGTAGTAAAAGCATAGGTGCTACTAATGTTTTAAGAGTGGTAAAAGAAAGCGACCCTAAACTTGCCAAAACACTTGCTGTTGCGACTATTATTTTAGATGCACTAAAAGGAATTATACCTATATTAGTGGCAAAATTTTTAGCTTATGATGAAAATATCTTATGGACTATGGCTGTTTTAGCAGTATTTGGACACTGCTTTTCTCCTTATTTAAAATTTGAAGGTGGTAAGGGAGTAGCTACTGGAGCTGGAGTTTTAGCAGTATTTTTACCTTTTGAAATCATGTCTGCAATTTTAGCTTGGTTTGTTATAGGAAAAGTGTTTAAAATTTCAAGCTTAGCTTCACTTGGGGCCTTGGTTGTTTTAATTATAACTTCTTTTGTATTTCATTATGATATGCCTGTAATCAATACGCATGCACCGATATTTATCATTGCTTTTATAGTAGTTTATAAGCATATACCAAATATTTTAAGACTAATTGGAAAACAAGAATGCAAAGTCATATAAAAGTTAACTTGGAATTTAAATGCATTATAGGACTTTTAGATTTTGAAAGAATTCAAGAGCAAAAAGTCTCAATAGAATTAGAAGCTAAAAGTAAGAAATTTTTAGATTATGCAAAATTATGTACTAGAATAGAAAAAATTTATAAAAAGAAAAAATTTAAAACTATAGAAAAATCTCTAAAATACATATGCAAAGATATTAAAAAACATAATAAAAAGCTTAAATTTATAAATATCACTTGCTATAAACCTGATATTATCAAAAATGCATGCGTTGGAGCCAGTCTAAGTAAAAAATATTAAAATTTTTTTAAAGAATTTTGAATATTTGCTTAATTTGTGTTATACTTTTGCACTAAAACTATCTTCAAAGGAATAAAATGCGTATTTTAGTTGTAGAAGATGAAGCATCACTTAATAAAACTTTATCAAACACTTTAAACGAGTTTGGCTACCAAAGTGATACTTCAGAAAATTTTAAAGACGCTGAGTATTTTATAGGTATTAGACATTATGATTTAGTATTATCAAATTGGATTATTGGTAATAATGATGCAAGTGATTTGATCAATGCTATCAAACAAAAATCCCCGCGAACTGCTATAGTAGCAATATGCGCAAAAGCAGACAAAGAAAATGAAATCAAAGCTTTAAAAGCTGGAGCAGATGATTATATAAAAAAACCTTTAGACTTTGAAATTTTAATGGCAAGAATTGAAGCTAGACTTAGATTTGGTGGAACTAATGTGATTAAAATTGATGATTTGGTGATTGATCCTGATGAAGAAAAAATCACTTACCAAGGAAAAGATATAGAATTAAAAGGAAAGCCTTTTGAAGTTTTAACTCATTTAGCTAGACATTCTGATCAAATCGTATCAAAAGAACAACTTTTAGATGCTATTTGGGAAGAACCTGAACTTGTAACTCCAAATGTTATAGAAGTTGCAATCAATCAAATAAGACAGAAAATGGATAAACCGCTTAATATCTCCACTATAGAGACTGTACGTCGTAGGGGATATCGCTTTTGTTTTCCTAAAAAAACTAACTAAAAAATTTTTAGAATGATTAATTCATTCTAAAAATTAGATTTTATTTTTCTTTATTACTTTAAATTACATATAAGTTTTTATATAGTATAAAGTTAGCTTTATTACTCAATAAAAGGAAAAATATGTCACTATTAATCACTAGAGAATGTATATCCTGTGATGCATGCAGAGAAGAATGTCCGGATGAAGCAATTTATGATAATGATCCAATTTATGTTATAGATCCTGATCTTTGCACTGAATGTGTAAATGAATTTTCAGAGCCAGCTTGTATAGTAGCTTGTCCAGTAGATTGTATCATACCTGATCCTGACAATGTAGAAAGCATTGACGAACTTCGCTTAAAACATAAAAATAAAGATATTTGATGGCTAAAAAAACAGCAGTAATTGATCTTGGTTCTAACTCTGTTCGTATGGTGATTTTTGAAAGAACATCAAGATATGGTTTTTTTATTTGCAGTGAACACAAAAAGAAAGTAAGACTTGGAGAAAATGCTTATAACAATAACAAAATTCTTCAAGAAGAAGCCATGCTTAAAGCTGAAAAAGCTTTATCCTACTTTAAAGAAAAAGCTTTAAAAGAAAAATGTAGAAAAATTATTGCTGTTGGAACTTCTGCGCTAAGAGATGCACCTAATGCAAAAGAATTTATTACTAGAATATCAAAAAATGTAGGTTTAAATATAAAATGCATTAATGGAAAAACAGAATCATTTCTAGGTGGTCTCGCTGCGTTAAATTTACTATCAAATATTCAAAATGCAACCACTATAGATATAGGTGGCGGATCAACTGAACTTTGCTTGATTAAAGAAGGTAAAATTGTGGATTGCATTTCACTTGATCTTGGCACAGTAAGATTAAAAGAAATTTTTTATGATACTAAAAAATTTAACGCATTAAATCAGTTTATACAAGAAACACTAACACAAATCCCAAAGCATTTTCAAAATGAAAATATCATTGCTATAGGTGGAAGTTTAAGAGCATTGTCAAATTCTATAATGAAAAAAAATTCCTATCCTTTCAAAATGATCCATAACTTTATATATGATTTTGAAGAAGAAAAAAATCATATAGAAAAAATTCAAAATGCTAAAAATTTAGTTGATTTTAATATCAAAAAAGATCGTTTTGACACCATAAAAGAAGGTTGTGTGATCTTTCTAGCCTTAGCAAAAAAACTAAAAGCTAAAAACATTATCACCTCAGCAGTGGGTGTAAGAGAGGGTGTGTTTTTGTCCAATCTTTTTCAAAAATACGCCAAGATAAAAAACGACACTATTGATTTTTCAAAATTTAATGCTAAATTTCCACCTAATTTTAATCCAAGTTTAAAATCTTTACAAGATCGTTTTAATATAGATTATAATGATAAAAGTGCGTATTTTGCAAATAAATTATTTGATACACTTTTACCTATTCATAAAGTTGATATTAGTTTCAAAAAAGATCTTTTAAATGCAGCAAAACTAGCACATATTGGAGAAAGAGTTAATTTTTATTTTGCTAATGAGCATAGTGCTTATATGGCTTTAAATGGCTTGCATTTTGGCTTTTCACACAGGGAAATTTTACTCATATCTACACTTTTAAAGGCTAATGGAAAAAGCATTAACCCTTTAGTTATTGAACATATTAAAGAATTATTACCAAACAATCATATATTATCTTGGCTTAATTTTATTCTAGCATTGGCAAAGAAACTTGCAAAAGATACCGATATAAATCTTGATTTTATGCTAAAAAATCACACTTTGTATATTTACTCAGATAAAAAGCAAATTTATTTTTCAAAAGAAGAGATTAAAAAGATTTCAAAACCAAAACTTATCATTTTAGCTTTTAATCAAAAAAATTAATTGTTTTGTTTTAAAAGTAAATTTTGTAATCTTTGTTTGTTTTCTTCAAAATAAGAATCAAAGTCTTTCTCTTTTGGCTTTTGCGGTGTTTTATTTTGCTCTTCGTCTTTTATCAAAGCTTCACTTGTTTCTAATACTACATTAGAATTTCCTATGATCATAGTATAACGCTTCAAAGCATACTCAAAAACTACAAGTTGATTGTGTCTATCAAGTGGTCTTTGAAAGATTAAATTAAAATTTCTATCCAAAGGATGTTTTTGTCTTAAATATATTTTTAAAAACCAAAGTCCAACAAGCAAAAGCACCAAAACACTTACAACTAAAATATAATTTGTAAAATCATACTCTTGCATTTTTATTTCCTCGTTTTTTTCATCTAAGCTTTTTTTGGTAGTTAAATTTACACCCTCTTTTTGCGCGCGTAATCTTAATCCATATTCGCCAATTGCATCTGCATTAATTTGTATTTTATCACCGATACTTAAAGCTATGAAAGTTTTTTTATCTTCTGAAAAAATTTTTATTTTTTTAACAATATTAGAATTTAACGTCTTGTTCTCTTCTTTAGCACTTTGGGCATTTAATGTAAAAATAATAATATCGCCTTTTCTCTTTTGACTAATACCTTCTTTATAAGGAACATCAAATGAAAAAGTGATATCTACCCTATCTTCTCTTGGATAGATATTATAATCAAGAATTTTTGCCCCAAAAAGAGGCAAAGCAAGTAGCAAAATCCAAATAAATTTCATTGCAATTCTTTTTTAAAATACTGCAACACTGATTTTGAATCTAAAATCTCATTAATCCTTATAGCAAGGTTTTTCTCATACACCATTACCTCGCCCTTACCAAAAATTCTTTTGTTTAAGTAAAGTTCCACACTTTCACCTGCTGGCTTTTCAAGATCTATCACAGAACCTACTTCTAATTTTAAAAGATCTTTTACACTCATATTAGTCGTACCAAGTTCACTAACAAAGTCAACGCTAATATCTAAAATATCTTCATAAGATTGCAATAACCCTAAATGATCTTCTATCATAATTTTTTATAACCTATTCTAAAACGAGCATTTTTCATCTCATAGGTAAATTTTTCTTTGAGCTTGATTTTTGAAAACCCATCAATACGTCCTAAATATTCAGGAACACCCAAACGATACTCATCTTTACCATTAGTATCATTAAGTAGTTTTTTAGCATAACCTATGATTTGATTAGCCACTTCTTTTACCAAATCTGCCAAACCGTCTTCTTTTAATTCTTCATGTAATAAAAATAATGCAATTTCATTTAAAGCTTTTTTTTGGAAGAACAAATAAAAACTATATTCTTCATCTTTAAAATATAAAGGTATAGAAGCCCCATAAAGCTCACCTCTAATTACACTTGTTGGTGCAATTTTAAGTTTTAAAATGTGCTCACAAAAATGATAAATTGAATATTCAAGTGTTTTAGTCATAGCTTTTTCCTTAGAAACTTATAATAAATTTATTTTACTAACATAAACCTTTAATCATAATTAATAATTAAAATATAAAATATAGTAAATTTTTATTTAAATTAAAAAAGGCCTTTGATGTTTATAAAAAATTTTAATATAAATGAAAAAGTTTTTATCATTGCCGAGCTTTCAGCTAATCATGCAAATAGCCTTGAAGTAGCTTTAAAAACTATACAAGCAGCCAAACAAGCAGGAGCTGATGCTATAAAAATTCAAACCTACACCCCAGATAGCTTAACACTAAATTCTGACAAAAAAGATTTTATTATTGAAGGTGGTTTATGGCATGGACGCAAACTATATGAACTATATGAAGAAGCTAAAACACCTTATGAATGGCATGAAAAACTTTTTGAATGCGCCAAAAACGAAGGTTTAATTTGCTTTTCTAGTCCTTTTTCTAAAGAAGATGTAAATTTTTTAAGACAATTTAATCCACCAGCTTATAAAATTGCTTCTTTTGAAGTAAATGATTATGATTTTGTGCGTTATGTAGCAAAAGAAAACAAACCTACTTTAGTTTCTACAGGCATAGCCTATGAAGAAGAACTTGAAATGATTGCTAAAATTTTTCAAGAAGAAAACAATCCAAATTTAATTTTACTTAAATGTACTTCAGCTTATCCCTCACAAATTTGTGATTTAAATCTAAATGTCATAAAAACTTTACAAGAAAAATTTAATACTATTGTAGGTTTAAGTGATCATAGCGAGGGATTTTTAGCACCCACTTTAGCCGTAGCTCTTGGCGCAAGAGTTATAGAAAAACATTTTATATTAGATAAAACTTTAAATAGTGCTGATGCTAAATTTAGCCTTGACTATGAAGAGTTTAAACAAATGTGCTCTATGGTGCGCTTAAGCGAGCAAGCACTAGGTAAAGCTAGCTTAACAATAAATGAAAAAACCTTAAAAAACCGCCATTTTGCAAGAAGCTTATATGCTAGCAAAGACATCAAAAAAGGTGAAATTTTTACACTAGAAAATGTAAAAAGTGTAAGACCAAGCCTTGGCTTGCATCCTAAATTTTTACCTATCATACTTGGTAAAAAAGCAAGTTGTGATATAAAGTTTGGCACAGCACTAAAGGAGCAGCATTTTTTGGAATGATTTATGCTTTTGCTTAAAAAAATATAAATAAGGAACTATAATGCTACTTGAACTTAATTTTTCTAAAAATTTACAAGTCTTAAAAGAAATCAATGCAAGCTTAGCTGATAAAATCTTACAAGTAAAATCTAACGAAAGATTTGAACTTTTTGAAAAAAACTACGATATTTATGATCACAAAACAAAACAATTTTGTGTGCAAAATGCTTTAGATAATTTATCTTTTTATGAGCAAAATTACAAAAGACATCCTTTTTTAATCTTTTTTGGAATTGGCAACGGCATGTTAATTTTTGAATTATTGAAAAATCCACTTAAAGATTATATTTGCATTATAGAACCTGAAATAGAACTTATATATATTGCTTTGCATTTAAATGATTTTAGTCAAGATTTACAAGATAAAAGACTTCATATCTATTTATATGAAGATATTAACTTTTTAACTTTTTATCGTTTTTTTGAGCAAGAAAAAATTCACTTTTTTGTAAAAACTTATGATTTGCTTTTAATGTCAAATTTCTATGAAATTTACGAAAACGCCATAGCTATGACTAATTCTTTGTGTATAGAAAGTATAAAATCTTTGGTTGTTAGACAAGGAAACTCATCAGA
>NZ_JAKMTE010000010.1:0-52748 GCF_025773025.1 Campylobacter sp. CNRCH_2013_0855
AAAAAGAGAGAGACGGGGATGAATGTTTGACAGTGGAAGAATAGAGAAAGAATAGAGAAAGAAAGATAGAGGTTGTATTATGATATGTAATATATAGGTTTGATATTGAAAAGTTGAAGGGGATAGATATATAATATAAGTATTAGAGTTTAGCAAAAAAGGATTGGGATATTGGTTGATAGTATGCGGTAGTTATAATAGCAAGAAAAGTAAACTAAAGGCTTGTTAAAACCTTTAGTGTAAAAATTATTTTTGCCCTATGTAAATGAAGTGTTGTATACTTCCTTCAAAATTATATAAATTTATCAGCTCATAATCTCCCCAAAACAATGGCTTGAAAGGTTTAAATTTTTCTTTTAGTTCTTCAATCGTATTTGTAAAATTTATATAAGTAGATTCGCCATTTAATCTTGGACTCGATTTTACTTCTACTAAACTATTATCTTTAACATCTCCTGCAACAAATTCCTGATAAGCTTTAGAGCTAATCATTGTCGCGAAAATTATTGCACCATCATTGCATAAATCATAAAATTCTTCAATAGTTTTTTGAAAGTCTTTGTTTGGTAGATAATATAAACTTTGATTTGCAAAAATAAAATCCATTTTTACATCAAATAAATTTTTAAAGCTAGAGTTAGGTGCAATTACGTGAAAATTATTTTCATTTATCCTAGAATCTTTTTTCCAGGTATTTTTTAAACTAGAAACAATATCTATACCATAAGTCTTAATACCCCCCCCTGTTACATCTTGAAAATACTTAGAATGCACTCCATTCCCACAACCAAAATCAAGTAAATTTCCATTTGTTTTATTTAATTTGTATTTTAAGATTCTCTCATAAAATCTTATAACATGTCCATCAGGATATTGCAAGCCATATCCTTCATTGTCGTATTTTTTAGTATATCCTGATAATGAATTATCCATTATTTCTCCTTTAAATTTAAGATACAATTTCATTATACAATAAAATAAAAAATATTATAATAATTTTTAATTCTTCTTTTAGAAAAGTAATAAAATATATTAAAAATACAAATGCTAATTTAATTTTATGGCGACCCCTAGAGGATTTGAACCTCTGTTATCACACAGAGAGAGTGACGTCCTGAGCCACTAGACGAAAGGGTCAATAAGTGGTGTCCCGTGTTGGATTCGAACCAACGGCCCCCTCCTTAAAAGGGAGATGCTCTACCGGCTGAGCTAACGAGACAATGGCGCGGCGGACGGGGCTCGAACCCGCGACCTCCGGCGTGACAGGCCGATATTCTAACCAGCTGAACTACCGCCGCACCTAAAACAATAAAAGAATGGTGGTCACTATAAGACTCGAACTTATGACATCCACCTTGTAAGGGTGGCGCTCTACCAACTGAGCTAAGCGACCATTAAAGATTTTTAGTGGTGTCCCGTGTTGGATTCGAACCAACGGCCCCCTCCTTAAAAGGGAGATGCTCTACCGGCTGAGCTAACGAGACAATGGCGCGGCGGACGGGGCTCGAACCCGCGACCTCCGGCGTGACAGGCCGATATTCTAACCAGCTGAACTACCGCCGCACCTAAAACAATAAAAGAATGGTGGTCACTATAAGACTCGAACTTATGACATCCACCTTGTAAGGGTGGCGCTCTACCAACTGAGCTAAGCGACCATTAAAGATTTTTAGTGGTGTCCCGTGTTGGATTCGAACCAACGGCCCCCTCCTTAAAAGGGAGATGCTCTACCGGCTGAGCTAACGAGACAATCAAAAAATGAAATTATGCCAAAAGAATATTCTTTTGTCAAGATATAATACAAAATTTTGAGCATATTTTTAATATGCTCAAAATTTAGGCTAAATCTAAAGAGACTTTTCCGTTTTTAATTTCCGCAACCTTAACTTTAATTTCATTGCCTACTTCTAACTTTTCTTTAATCTTAGAATTATGCAATAAACCATCCACTCCATCTTTAAGTTCTACAAAAACTCCAAATTCTACAACTTTTTGAACTTTTCCTATAAATTCTTCTCCGATATCAAATTTAGGCATTTCTTTTCTATCGCGTTTTTTATTAGAGCCTTTGGAATGGAGCAAATTTAATATATATTCTTTGCTTTGAGAAATCAAATCATGATTAACTCCTGCTATTTTAACTTCACCTTTATCTCTATCTAAGTCAATATTAACTTCAAATTTTTCGATGATTTCTTTTATAGTTTTACCACCTTGACCTATGATATCAGGGATTTTGTTTGGATCTACATTAAAGATCTCAATCTTTGGCAAAATAGCTTCATTAACAATGATGTTTCTATCAGCTTCTTCCATTAGTTTTAAAATATGTTCTCTAGCTTCTTTTGCTTGATATAAAGCTTCTTTTAAAACCTGTTGCTCTATACCACCAAGTTTTATATCCATCTGCAAAGCGGTGATTCCTTCATAACTTCCTGCCACTTTAAAATCCATATCTCCATCGTGATCTTCAAGCCCCATAATATCTGTTAAAATAGCATATTTTTCATCTTCAAAAACAAGCCCCATTGCCACACCTGCTACTAGTTTTTCACTTTTTATTCCTGCAGCTCTTAAAGCCAAAGCACCACCACAAACAGTGGCCATAGAACTAGAACCATTGCTTTCTAAAATTTCAGATACCAAACGAATGGTATGAGCATAATCTATATCTACGCTAGGATGTAAAGCTCGTTTTGCTAAATTTCCATGCCCCAGTTCTCTTCTACCAGGAGCTTTTATAGGGCTAGCTTCACCTACAGAAAAACCTGGAAAATTATAATTAACCATAAATTTTTCACAAATTGGATTTTTTTCTGTTAGCAAATCTGACATTTGAGCATCATTATCATTTCCTAAAGTTGCAACAACTAAAGCTTGGGTTTGTCCTCTAGTAAAAAGACAAGATCCATGAGCGTTTGGTAAAATATTTGTTTCTATGTCTATTTTCCTAACATCTTTCAAACCTCTACCATCTGCTCGTTTATTTTCATTAATAATTTGACTTCTAATAAGTTCTCTTTTACATACATGCAAAGCTTTTTCAATATCTTCAAATTTCCATTCATTTTCGATAGCTATTGCTTCGCTTTCAATTTCTTTTGCAATTTGCAAAATTTCACTCGCTCTTTCACTTTTTGCCATTTGATTAATAGCAATTTTAAGTTTTGTTATATAAGTATTTTTTATATAATCAATAATTTGAGCATTATCTAGCTCTATTTTAAACTCAAGTTTGGAATTTTTTCTATAAGCAGCAAATGTTTTTTCATATTCATTGGAGCCACGTAAAATTGCATTACCTGCAAAATCTAAAGCTTTTAAAGTATCATCTTCACTTAACTCATTCATACAATGTTTATTGTTTTGATTATTTGCCAAAGCTCTCATTTCTATCATTAAAAGCTCATCTTTCACACCTGCTACATAAAGATCTAGGGTGCTATTTTTTAGCTCACTGTTGCTTGGATTTAAAACAAATTCATTATTTATACGACCTATTCTTACACCACAAACTGGCGCTTTAATAGGAATATCACTTAAATATAAAGCAACACTTGCAGCATTTAAGCTCATTACTTGTAAATCTACTTCAGGATCAGCAGAAAGAACCATAACTACAATTTGGGTTGGATAAGCATAGCCTTTTGGAAAAAGAGGTCTTAAGCTTCTATCTATAATCCTTGCACTTAAAGTTTCATTATCACCTGGTTTAGTTTCTCTTTTTACATAGCCACCTGGAATTTTACCTGCTGCATAAGCTTTTTCTATATATTGCACCGTAAGAGGTAAAAAATCCTCTTCTACCATTTTTTCTTCTCTTGCTACAGTTGCTAAAACTACTGCATTTTTTTCTTGCATTAAAACTGCACCTGCGGCTTGTTTTGCTACCTTATCGGTATCAAATATTTCAATATGATTATTGATATTTATTTCATGTCGCATGATTTTTCCTTTAAATTTTTATCATAGACAAAACCAAATAAGCTTTTTAAATTTTAAAAATTAAAACTTAAAAAGCCTGTTTTTATTTTGCCTATAAATTTATATCTAAACAACAAATTGTTTAGATATAAATTTACTTTTTTAAAGGAAGATAATATTTACTTTCTTCTAAAATATCTAAAATTTCATGGGCTTGCAAAATCGTTTTATTTTTAAAATAGAACTCAATATTCACAAAATGATCAATTTTTTGCGCGCAATAAACCTCATCTACAAAAACACTAATATAATCATACACATCGCTTGGCATTAAAGCAGTGGCATAAATAATGCTATTTACTTCTTCTTTTAGCAAACTTTTAATACATGAAGAAGCAGTAATCCCACTTTCACAGCCCTCATGCAGCATTAAAATATTTTTTCCTTTTAAACCTTTTAAAAGATTTCCTTTTCTATAACGATATACATTTTTTAAAATTTTTTCTTCATAAGTCCTGTTTGCCTCACCATAAATATAATCTAAGCTTATATCAAAAGCTTTAACTAAAGCCTTATTGTAAACAAGCTCTTTTGTCTCGCTAATCATAGCTATTTGACACTCATCATTATTAGGAGCTTTAATTTGCTCTGTGAATAAAAAATCATATGGAATTTCTAATTTTTGTGCCAGCGCATCAACAAAAACTATAGATTTTAAAGAAGGTGTGATGATAATATAATCTTTTAGTTTATTCAACGGCAATATATCATATAATCTCTCAAGTGCATCTTTTTCATCTTCAAAAAACATTATATAGACCTTTCATTCTCTTCCAAAGAAAAATCATAAGAAACTCCACCCAATGGATAAAAATTAAACATAAAATATACACCGCTTTGATCTTTGGCGCTAATCCCTCCGCTAGTAAGCTTAGGTGAAATATCTTTACGATACATCAAAGAATAATTCCAACATTTTCTTTGATAAGTATAACCCACCTCCCATTTATCAGGATTTTTATCTAAATCAAACCATAATCCACCAAAAATTTGATAATTAGTGTTTATATCATATTGGGCTTTAGTTCCCAAAAAGTTATATTTTTCCTTTTCATAAATTCTATAAGCATGATTTAGGCTAAATTTCCATTTATCATAATCAAATAATACTTCACTAAAAACTTTATCAAAACGACTATCTACTCCTGAATATTCTGCTTCATTTCTAAAGCTTATATAATCATTGTAAAAATATTCTACAATATTATCAAAACCACCAAAACTACCTTCTTTGGTAAAATATTTTAATTTTAAACTATGGTATAATTTTTTTTTGCCTAAAGTATTATAAAAATACTGAAACATTGAAAAATTAAATTGTTCAGGATTGTTATCAATATTTATAAAATCTTCTGTTATTTCTCCAGACTTGGCTCCAGGTAGAAAATAATTAACTCCTAAATACAAAGTATGATAAAAATTTTCATATGGCTTAGAAAGATCTGTATATAAAGAAAAATTATGAGAATTTTGAAATAAGTGCTCTTGGTTTTTAATATCTGTATTGGAATAATCCACAAAATTAGCATAAACCCTTTCGGTAAAGGTAAAATTTAAAAAATCATCCATAAAACTTGTATGATAAATTAATGGTAAATCAAAATCTAAAATTTTAGCATAAATACCAGTATGTCTATAATATCTATGAAAAGAAGTATCTAGACTATACTGTATATAATTATCAAAAAAACCATTTAGATATCTATGATATTGAAAAGATGGATATTCTTGCAAAGTATCTTTATTGCTAATTTTAGAAGTATCTATATAATACTTTGCATAAGCACCGTAATAATTATCATCATCTGATAAAAAATAATTTATTTTAGAAGTGACCAAAGAAGCTTCTGTTTTTGCGCTAGAACTCAAATTCATATAATCAACATCATTTAAATAAGTAGCATCAACCCATAAACCTTCTTGAAATTCATCACTCAAAAGACTTTTAAACAGAGCTTCACTTGAATATTTAATTTCTAAACCATAGTGTTCTTTGTTTTTTAAATTTTCTTCTCTTTTATAGCTTGATTTTTCTCCAAAAATACCACCACTAATTTCGCCTTGAGAATAAGGACTATCGATAAATCTTAAAGTTGAATATAGTCCATAACCTCTTTTTGTTCTAATTTGAGGTTCAAATTGTATATCTGCATTATCATCAATAACATAATAGATTGGTTGATTATAATATAATCCCTCGCTTTGTTTTAAAACTACCTGAGGAATTAACAAACCACTTTTTCTTTTGGTATCCACACTAAAACCAAAATACGGCAAATACATCACAGGAGTATTTTTAACATATAATCTTGCATTATAAAGATGCAAAAAATTACTTTCTTTGTTTAGTTTTCCTTCATCAAAACGAATCTCCCAATCAGGATTTTCAACATTACAACTAGACACAACAGACTTTTTACTTATTATAAATTTATCATCAATTTTAGCTTGATGACACTGCAACCAAACTTCCAAATCATTATTTGAAAAAAATAAATTTTTAAAAGCTGTTGTATTATCTTTGAGATTAATTTTAGTATAAGTAGAATTAGTTCTTTCTTTCTGTCCTCTTAAGATATTTATATCACCAAATAATTCTAAATCTTTAGTTATTTCATTAAATTTAGCCTCGCTTGCGGTTATTAAATACAAATCAGAAACTACAACTACATTATTTTTTGCTTCTATAGTATCATTTTTTTTTACAACATCTAAAGCATAAATATCTACTTTAGAAGCATATAAACTTCCTATGCAAGCCAAAGAAAGTAATATTTTACGCAAGATCTATCACCACTGTTTTTGCTGCATAATCATGCCAAGTTTTTAAAACAATGTTACTCAAAGCCCAAGCAAAACCTAAACCATATAACATATCACTAACTTGTCTTATACCTGCCCTTAAGGCACTTTGGGTAAAATTTGGTTTATCTAGTAATTCTTGATCAATCACCATAATTTTCAAAAGTATTTTTCCTAAAGTTGCACCATATAAATAAGTAAACAAGCTATGATACGCAAACTGCAAAATCAAAATTCCACTAGCAAAACGCATTAAAAGATTATGAATTTCATCATAAGTTTGCATAGAGTCAATCTTATCAAATAAAATAATACTCACAATAGTTAAAATCACAAAACTATCAACAATATAAGCTAAAAATCTTTTTTTAAAACTTGCTAATTTTAGCTCTTCTTTTTCTAATTTATCAAACAATTCTTGATTTGCACTCATTTAAGAACCTGAAAAGCAATATCTTTTCTATATTGTTTTCCTTTAAAATGGACATTTTCACAAAGTAAATAAGCGTTTTTTTGAGCTTCTTCAATGCTTTTTCCAGTTCCCACACAAACCAATACGCGACCACCACTAGCGTATAATTTATCATCTTCCAAACTTACACCAGCATAAGAAATATGAGAATTTTGCGGGATATTGTCTATCTCAATCAAGGCTTTTGGTGAGTCCTTGTAAGGATAATTTTTACTTGCACAAACTACGCCCACAGCAAATTCGTTTTTAATTTTTATATGAGCATTGGCAAGATTTTTATTCACACATGCTAAAAATAAATCCAAAGGATTTTCTATCAAAGGCATCAAAACTTCACACTCAGGATCGCCAAATCGCACATTATATTCCAAAACATAAGGTTTATTATTTACAACCATCAAACCTATAAATAACACACCGACAAATTCAGCACCTTCTTCTTTCATGCCTTTAAGAGTCGGTGTTATTATATCTTTTTTTACTTGCCCTAATAAGATTTCACTTGCTAAAGCACTTGGAGCATAAGCCCCCATACCACCTGTATTAGGTCCTTTATCGTTATCTAATAATCTTTTATGGTCTTGCGCAACAGGTAATAATACAAAATCATTTCCATCACAAACCGCAAATACACTTAATTCAAAACCATCGAGATATTCTTCAATTACAACAATTTTTCCAGCTTCGCCAAAACTTTCACCACTAAGCATATTTTTAGTAACTTCCAAAGCTTCTTCGTGACTTTGCGCTATAATTACTCCTTTACCTGCACACAAACCATCTGCTTTCACAACAATAGGAGGTGTTAAGGATGTAATAAATTTCTTAGCCTTTTCATAATCTGTTGTATTTAAAAATTTAGCTGTTTTAATTTTATATTTTTTTAAAAAACTCTTCATATAAGATTTTGAAGCCTCTAGCATAGCAGCAGCTTTAGTAGGCCCAAAAATAGCAATATTGTTTTCTTTAAAAAGATCTACTATACCCTCTGCTAAAAAATTTTCGCTCCCAACTATACAAAGATCAATTTCAGATGCTTTTGCATAAGCTGTAATCACCTTAGGATCTTTCATATTAAGATTAGTTCCTATTTTAGCAGTAGCACCATTTCCTGGAGCAAAATAAAATTCTAAATTATCATTTGTTTTTTGAAGAGCCAAAGCGATAGAATACTCTCTTGCACCGCTTCCTAATATTAAAATTTTCATTATTTTCCTTAAAAGTGTTGCAAAAACCCAAATGGCCGGAGTATAAGTGTCTGACCCTCAAAAAGTCAAAGTATGCCATTAGGTGATTTTTAAAGGCTGCAGCTTCTCGCTTTTTTCAAAACTCAAACGAAGTCACAGAACACGGTAAATCACACATCACAGCTTATAATTAATGTGTTGGATCCTCTTTAATACCATATCGAACCATTTAGGCAATATAATTATAACTAAGAAAACTTAAAAATAGGGTTTAAAAAGGATTTTTATAAAATTTTAAATTTAGTTTTAGAATCTTTTTTTAAGAAATATTTCCCTTCTAAGATAACATCAGCAACAGGTGCCCATATAGTCTTTTCATCTACATAAACTATATCAAATTCAGTATTTTTCATTAATCCTTGATAATTTACTTTTTTAGGCGCATGCTTAACTACATAATAAGGATTCATTGCAAAAATTTGAATCTTCATGCTAACATATAAATCAGGATTAGAAGTAACTACTAAAAAACTCTTTTCGCATTCCTTTCTTACTTTTTTAACATAAGAAAATAAAAGCTGATCATTTGGGTTTAGTGCATGTTTGTTTAATCTATTTAAGTAAAGTTCAGCAAAAGAAAGAGTACAAAAAGAAATTTCACTTGCTGTTTTAAAATAAGAATTTTTTATACTTGTCGACTTTAAAGATTTTTTCCAAATTTCTATATCTAGTTTTGTAGCACAAATATTCAAGCCTTGCTTAATTTTTTCAAAAAGTTTTTCTCTTGCCATATTAAAACTATTACTAAAAATAGTAAGATTTTTTTCATAAAAAGACTTTTTCATCGCCTCTAATTTTTCTACACTTTTTGTAAAATAATCCGCTTCATTTTTAATTTCTATTAATTTTTGTTTTTTACTTTGTATTAACTCTTCAAATTCTTGGCGTTTTTTACCATTTTCAGATTCCAATCTTGCTTGTTTTGATTTTATATCTGTAATTAAAGTACTCATTTGACGATCAAGTGCTAATTTCCTATTTTTCCTATTATCAATTGAAGCCAAAAGAGCTTGATAATGACATTGATGAGATAAAAATACCTCATCATACAAACGTTCCATATTAATATGTTTTTGCTTATCTTTCATATCTTTATATGCCATTTCAAGGTGTACTATGATATTTTTCATTGCAGAAAAATCAGCTTGATTGATGGTATTATCTGAGAACAACAAAGTATCTAAAGCCTTATATAAGAAACGTTTCATAGCAAAAAAATCTATAATATATGGCACTTCATCTGTGTTAATATCTTTTACTGCATTAATTGACAAGGTTTCATTATAAAAATACCTTTGAATAGCTTGCGGAATGGTTAAATTTAATGTGATTTTATCAAGATTATCATAATCAGTTTCTCTATAAAGTTCTTGAACATAAGCATCACGTCTTGTTAATCTTAAATCTTCTAATTCATCATCACTATCTGTTTTCCAAAAATCTCTTTCTTTAATAAAATCATTATCTGTAAATTCTTGGAATTTAGAAGGTCTTAAATCAGTAATATGCTTTCCATCGGATCTAAATTCAACAAACATACCAACCGTTGGCATACTTCTTTTATCATGCCATGCATGTTTATTAAATTCAAAAAATGTTTTTGCTAGATTAATTACTGTTCCTCTCCCAGTAGCATCCACATAAACCATTATTTTTCCGTGCATATCCAAATCCTTGATCTAAAGAAAAATTAAATTCTTATTTTAACTTTGTTTTTATAAATTTACAATAATATTTTAGAATTTCTTCAAAACAAATATTTTAGGTATTTTATTTATGTTTTTATATCAATATTTTAAAAACCCAAAACAAACAGGAGCGTTTTGTGCAAGCTCTAAAAAATTAAGCAAACTCATAACTTCCCATGTTAAACATGCAAAAAATATCGTTGAAATAGGACCTGGCACAGGAAGTTTTACAAAATATATTTTCAAGCAAAAAAATCATAATGCAAGTTTTTTTGCCGTTGAAATCAACCCTCACATGGCAAAAAAATTAAAGCAAAATATAAAAAATATAGATATAGAAATCAGCTCAGCAGAATTCTTGCCTAATATGCTAGAAAAAAGAGCGATCAACAGCGTTGATTTGATCATCTCAGGAATTCCTTGGGCTTTATTAAATTCCAAAGAGCAAGATTTATTATTAAAATCTATCCATGATGCTTTAGAGGAAAACGGTTGTTTTGCAACATTTGCTTATATACTCCCAACACCAAAAGGAAGGGCTTTTAAGAAAAAACTTTTTGCTACTTTTAGCAAGGTAGAAATTTCACCTATCATTTGGCAAAATCTTCCCCCTGCTTTTGTATATTTTTGTACTAAATAATCATTCCCATTCAATCGTTGCTGGTGGCTTACTAGAAATATCATACACCACGCGATTGATTCCTTCTACTTCATTAATAATACGGCGCGAAATATTTTCTAATAATTCATAAGGCAAATGAGAAAAAGTCGCAGTCATACCATCACTTGCATTAACAACACGCACACAAACTGCGTTATCATAAGTCCTATTATCTCCCATTACACCAACACTTTGTACGTTTAAAAGCACACAAAAAGCTTGCCATGTCTTATCATACCAACCACTACTTTTTAATTCTTCAATCAAAATAACATCTGCTTTTCTTAAAAGCTCCAAACTAGGCTCATTTACCTCACCCATTATACGTATAGCAAGACCTGGCCCTGGGAAAGGGTGACGATAAACCACATCTTTACTTAAGCCAAGCTCCATTCCCAAAGCTCTTACCTCATCTTTAAAAATTTCCTTTAAAGGCTCGATGAGTTTTAAATTCATCTTTTCAGGTAAACCACCCACATTGTGATGAGATTTTATAGTTTTACTAGCTCCTACGACCGAACTTTCAATAATATCAGTATACAAAGTCCCTTGCGCTAGATATTTTACATCTTTATGTTTTTTAGCTTCTTCTTCAAAAACTTCTATAAAAGTATTTCCTATGATTTTTCTTTTTTGCTCAGGATCTCTCACCCCTGCCAAACGACTTAAGAAAATTTCTCTAGCATCAATACTAATTAGATCAATACCCAAAGTATGTCTAAACATATACTCAACTTGTTCTTTTTCACCGCTTCTTAAAAGACCATTATCAACAAAAACAACCACTACTTGATCTTTAATTGCACTTGCTAACAATGCAGCCACTACGCTACTATCCACTCCACCACTTACTGCACAAAGTACTTTATCATTTCCTACTTCTTCTTTGATTTTTTGTGCTTGAGTTTTTGCAAAAGATCCCATATTCCATACACTATCACAATTACATGCATACTTAGCAAAATTTTTCAAGATGCTTTTTCCAAATTCACTGTGTTGCACTTCAGGATGAAATTGTAAAGCAAAAAATTTACGCTTCTCATCTCCAAACACACAAAATGGACTATTTTCACTAGTTGCTAAAACCTCAAAACCTTGTGGTAAATTTTCAACCTTATCAGAATGGCTCATCCACACTGTTTGCTTTTTAGGTAAGTTTTTAAACAAATCACTATCATTTTGAATATCTATAGTTGCTTTACCATATTCTTTATGACCTGCTGGAGCGACATTTGCTCCAAAATGATGCGCCATAAGTTGCATACCATAGCATATCCCTAAAACAGGTATATTTAAATCAAAGACACCCTTATCACAAAAATAAGCATCATTTGCATATACACTAGCTGGTCCACCACTTAAAATAATACCCTTAGGCTCTTTAGCCTTAATCTCATCTAAACTCACATTAAAAGGTAAAATTTCTGCATACACACCCTGCTCTCTTAATCTTCTAGCAATGAGTTGTGTGTATTGTGAACCAAAATCCAAAACTAAAATATCTGCTTTTTTCATCTAACTCCTTTATAAATTTAACAATTGAAATTGTACATACCAAACTATAATAGATATTATATAACCAACCAAAATCGTCCATGCATATTTTAAATGAGCATTAAAAGTATAAATTCCTTTCATTTTACCCATTACTCCTACTCCAGCAGCCGAACCAAAACTTATTAATGACCCCCCTATTCCTGCTGTAAGAGTTACTAAAAGCCATTGAGTATCATCCATGCTTGGATTTGCTTTTAGTACCGCACTCATAACCGGAACATTATCTACAATAGCAGATAAAAATCCTACGCCTATATTAATACTAGTAGCTCCAAATTTTGCATAAAGATCAGAAGCGTAAGCAAGCCAACCAACAAAATGCAAGGCGCCAACTGCAGATAAAATACCAAAGAAAAACAATAAAGTATCCATCTCTATACGCGTCATATAATGAAAAATATTTAAGTCTTTCTTTTTTTGCTTTCTATTAAAAAAATATACATATAAGCTAAGCAAAGAAAGGCCAAATATCATACCCCACATCGCAGGTAAATCGCAAATACTATGAATAAATACTGCTAAAGCAATAGTTAAAAAACCAAGTACAATAAAAACTTTGCCACCTGGTTTAATCTCAATTTTTTCTAGATTATTTTTGTGAAAATTTGGCTCAATATTAGGCACATAACGCGATAATAAATAAGCAGTAAGCAACCAACCAATAAAAGAAGCAGGAAAAAGAGCAAAAAATTCAAAAAATGTAGCTTTTTTTGCCGTCCAAACCATTAAAGTAGTAATATCACCAAAAGGCGACCAAGCTCCACCTGCATTAGCCGCCACTACAATATTTATAGCACCCGGGATTAAAAATTCTTTGTTATGCTTATCTATGGTTAAAAGCACGGTAGATAAAATCAAAGCAGTTGTAAGATTGTCTGCAATTGGGGAGATAAAAAAAGCTAAAATTCCTGTTAGCCAAAATAACTTTCTATAAGTATAACCCTTGCTCACAAGTTTGTATTTTAAAGTTTCAAAAACTGATCTTTCTATCAAAGCCTCTATAAAAGTCATAGCGGCTATTAAGAAAAAGACAATTTGTGCAATTTCTAAAATAAGGTGGTTAACACTTTCTTCAAGTATCTGCGTATCTAAATCATTCATTACCATATATATACCTATGATAACAAAAGACAAAGTTCCTATAAATAAAGCGGGTTTGGTTTTATTAATATGATATTTTTCTTCTGCTGCAATAAAATAATAGCCTAATATAAAAATTATTAAAACGCCTATACCCAAAGCACTAAAAGCTAAATTTAACTCATGTGTTTGACTAGCTAATAAAAAACTAACGCCAAAACAAAGTAAAAAAAGTATTTTACTCATATTTCACTCTCCAAAGATTGGAATTTTTTTATCTCTTTTACACTACCATTATTATCTTTTATTTCATAAAATGGAGTAGCTTTATAGCCACACGCACTTAACAATATTAATAAAAAAAATGTTACAATAATCAAATGAAAGTTGAAAATAAAATTAAAACAAGTCATGATGTTATCAATACACTTGCCAATTCTGAAAAATATAAACATTATAGACCTTTAAAAGTACTTTTACAATATAAAGAGTTTTTAAATTTGTTAAACCTTAATCACCAACAAATGATTACTAAACTCTTTATAAAAAATAATACTTTGGTTATTTTAGTTAAACACCACATTGCATATATGGAGCTTAATCACGATAATACCAAAAAAATGATTAAAAGTCTCATAAAAAACTATACTTTAGCTAAGCCAATGAGTAATTTTGCAAAAGTAGAAAACATAAAAATACTTAATGATAAAAACTTTACATCTAAAAATAGTATTTTTATTGAACATAAAAATACTCATCTAGAACTTTCTAATGGAGATTTTAGAAACCATTTTAAAAATCCTATTTTATATAATAAATTTGAAGAACTGCGAAAGCTTATAAAAAATGCTTGAAAACGAACTCAAGACTTTACCCAATTTACCTGGCGTGTATCAGTATTTTGATATACAAGGTAAGCTTTTATACGTAGGTAAAGCCAAGAATTTAAAAAACCGCGTTAGAAGTTATTTTAATTTCACTCCAAATCTTTGCCCAAATCCCAACAATAGTTTAAGAATTCAAAAGATGATCAGCCAGACTCATCATTTAGAATTTATTACCACAAAAAGTGAGGCCGATGCTTTAATATTGGAAAATTCTTTTATAAAACAGCTTCATCCAAAATACAATATACTATTAAGAGATGATAAAACCTACCCTTATATTTATATAGACTTAAATGAAGATTTTCCAAGATTTGAAATTACAAGAAAAATCATCAAAAAAAATAAAATAAAATATTTTGGTCCGTTTTTTAAAGGAGCAAAAGAGCTTTTAAATGCTTTGTATTTATCATTTGAACTAAGACAAAAAAAATCTTGCAAAGAACTTTGTCTTTTTTATCAAATTAAGCGTTGCAAAGGACCATGTGAGCAAAAAATTTCTAAGCAAGAATATGAAAAAATTATCCAAAAGGCTACTCAAGCTCTTTTAAATCCTCTATCTTTAACAAAAAAATTAGAAAATAAAATGCTAGAGTATGCAAAAAACGAAAACTACGAAGAAGCAGCTATTATAAGAGATCAAATCAAAACAATAGAAGATTTAAGCGTAAAAATACAAATAGACCTTGCAAAATTAGAAGATTTTGATGTTTTTGCCATATACCATGAAGCAAATATACTCTCTATGGTGCGTTTTGTCATCAATAATGGTAGGATAATTAGCTCAAACCATAAAGTGCTAACCCTAAATCATCAAGATGAATTTGACTTAAATGCAGTATACAAGCAATACATATTAGAAAATTACACCCAAGATAGCCCAATAAATTCAACCCGAATTTACACACATGAAGAATTTGAAGATATGAATCTTTTGCAAAATTTACTTAGCGAGAGATTTTCTAAAAAATTTCACCTTAAGACTCCAAAACTTGGTGAAAAAAAGGCCTTGTGTGAGCTTGCATTAGAAAATGCAAAAATAAATATACAAAAACACTTAAAAAGTGATGATTATTTATTTTTAAAAGAATTAAAAGAATTTTTTAACCTACAAAATTATCCTAATCATATAGAAATTTTTGATAATTCTCACATGCAAGGTGAAGCAAATGTCGGTGCTTTGGTAGCCTATAAAGATGGAAAATTTGACAAAAGTTCTTATAGGCACTACCATTTATCCTATAAAAATGATTACGATCAAATGCTTCAAACTCTTAGTAAAAGAGCCATGTCGTTTGATAAAAATCCTCCGCCTGATTTATGGTTAATTGATGGAGGAGATACTTTATTAAAGCTAGCAAATAATATCATCAAAAGTTCTGGAGCAAATGTAGATATTTTAACAATTTCTAAAGAAAAAATAGATACAAAAGCTTATAGGGCAAAAGGAAATGCAAAAGATAAAATTTATACTCAAGAAGGCAAAATTCAACTTTCCACCGATGATAAAAAATTACAATTTTTACAAAAATTGCGTGATGAAGCACATCGCTTTGCAATTAGTTTTCATCAAAAAACAAAAAGAAAGCAAGATTTGCAAAGTTCTAAGCTAATGCAACTTGGAATTTCCCAAGGATATATTAAAAAATTTTTAGATTATTATGGTAGTTTTGATAAGATTAGTGAAGCTAATTTTGATGAGTTAAAATCACTTTCTAATGCAAAAATAGCCAAATTAATCAAGGATAATTTATGATATTACTTATTAGTCTTTTGACTTTAATTTTATGCTTTTTAAATTATTATTTTTTATACCCTATTGACCAAAAACTATTCTTCGTTTATACCTTTGTGAGTATTTTGATTTTTATCATTGCGTGTATTTGTATAACTCTAAAAAATCAGAAAATCAAAAAAAATAAATTTTTAACTCAGGAGATTGAAAAATATTTTTCTTTGCCAAAATCAAATTCTTTGGAAGAGTTAAAGGAAAATTTAAAACTATTATTTGATTCAATCAACAAGCAATTACAAGATCAAAAACTACAAAATAAACTTGTACAAAAAAATTTCCAGTATCTTATTCAAGGTTTAAGTTATTTACAAGCAGATAATTTATCTACACTAAAGCCAATTTTACAGCAATATCACCACAATAAAATTTCCACAAATAATTGTTTTGAAAATATTCATGTGGGTATTATAAACAACAATGTTATTGAAAATTTTCTTTTACAATGTATATTATTAAATATAGGAATTAGCAGTGAAATTATAAATGATTATAAAGAAAGAAATTTTACTTTTATTATCTCAAAAGAAAGAGTTGATGATATTTTAAATTTTACTTTTACTGAAATTTACACTGAAGACATAATTAATTTTTTAAATGTTAATTTTGCGCAAGAGAACTATAGAAAAGAAAATTCTAATGTTTTGATTTTTAAATCTACTAGTTTTGAAAATAATCTTATTTTAAATATAACCAATCAATTTTGTCCAAATAATCAAGCTGTAAACAATTTAAGTGATTTTAAAAAGGCTTTACAATTAAATTTCAAATTGATTTTAATAGATTATGAAGTTATTAAATTTGATTTAATACATATTAGCCAAATACTACATGAATACAAAATAAAAAATCCCAAAAATACCATTTTGCTTTTTTCCAAAGATAGGATTAAAAACTGTGACTTTGCCAATATGGTCTTAAATGACATTAACAAAATTGAATGGTTAGCACTGTTAAAAAAATACATCAATCAAGCTTAGTTCTATGATTTACTGCCTTATGCAAAGATATAAAATCCACATTTTCTAAACTTACACCACTTGGAATACCTTGGGCTATTTGTGAAAAGCTTAAATTTAAATCTTTTAGTTTTTCCTCTATAAAAAAAATAATAGCATCAGAATTTAATCCTTGTGTGAAAGCAAAAAATATTTCTTTTACATTTTTACTTTCAATTATTAATCTTAATTTTATAATATTATCCTCACTAGTATTCTCTAGTACAAAATAAAGTCCATCATAACTTCCACTATCTTCTAAAACCAAAACATCTTTTGGATCTTGTACTATACAAACTATATTATTATTTCTTTCTATATTAGAACATACTTCACATAATTCATTTTCGCTTAAAGATCCACATTGGATGCATTTTTTAATCGCTCTAATAGATTCTTCAATATGATAAGCAAGTTTTGAACCAAGTAAAGGATCTTTTATACACACATGATATGCAAGCCTTAAAGCCGTTTTTTTACCTATAGTGGGAAGAGCAGAAAAAATCTCTACT
This sequence comes from Campylobacter sp. CNRCH_2013_0855, assembly GCF_025773025.1. Lineage (NCBI taxonomy): Bacteria > Pseudomonadati > Campylobacterota > Epsilonproteobacteria > Campylobacterales > Campylobacteraceae > Campylobacter > Campylobacter sp. CNRCH_2013_0855. The sequence continues at coordinate 17,678 of NZ_JAKMTE010000010.1, forward strand.
AACTCATTGAATTTTTCTATACCCTTCAAGCTATTTTAACCTTGAAAAAACAATTTTGAAGGTGTGATATCCATCTTCATAACTATAGGTTAAATTATAACCATGAAGATTACAAATATTATTAATAATATAAAGTCCTAACCCCATGCCCTCAACTTGGGTATTTTGTTCTCTTACAAATGGCTTTAAATAATAATCAAAAGTTTTTTTAAGCTGCACACCCTTATTTCTAACAATTATATAATCTCCAGAACATATAATTTCACAGCTTTTATCATCAGAATATTTAATAGCATTATCAATTAAATTTTTAAGCATTAAAGAGAAGAGTTCTAAATCTGCCACAATCATAACATCATCTTTATATACAATCTTAACCTTCTGATAAAAATCATCTCTCATCAAATAATCTTCAGCTTGTTCTAAAATTAAACTAAGATGGTAGGTTTGCAAATTGAGTTGACAATTTCTTGATAAAACCTTTTCAATCTTTCCAAATTCATCAATCAATAGTTCAAGCCTTTCAAAAATCGCCACCAAGCGATCTTTTTGTTTTTGGTTGTCTAACATCTCACAAACTATCCTACCCTTTCCAATAGGTGTTTTAAGTTCATGCATAATCATTCTTAAAAAAAATTGTCTAGATTTTACAAGTTCTTGTATTTTATTAATTGCGTGATCAAATTCAAAAGAAATTTCAGAAATTTCATCATTAATTTGAGAATACTCAGATAAAGGTTCTATTTTACCTGTACTAATATTTTTAATTTTTTTCTTTAAAATTTTTAAAGGTGTTAGTGATTTTAATACAGAAAAGTATAAAAATATAATTAAAATCAAACTGAAAAAAAAGCTAAGCAAAAACAAATATTCTAAACGTGTGGAAGAATTTAATTCATAAAGCCATCTTGTTTTATCTTGCTCAACATAAAAATAAATTTGATTATGATAAACAATAGAAGCAAAGTTGCCATATAAAGAATTGATTCTAAAAACCTTTTCACCTTTTGTAACAATATGTTTTATACTACGCTCACTTTCAACCAAGACAAAGGACTTAGAAAGAAGATAATCATGAACAGAAAATTTCTCCTTTCTTTCCAAATTATAAATAATCTTTTCGATAATATCTTTTTGTCTATTTTGCTCACTTGTTAAATACGAATCAATTTGAATTTTTCCAAGCAAAACAAATAATGCACAAACAAACAAAAAAGCTGTTGCAAAAAGAGCAGTAATCTTAAGATTAATTGTGATTTTCATCCTATCAACTTATACCCTATTCCTCTAACAGAAAAAATATGCTTTGGTGCTTTAGAACTATCACCGATCTTAGTTCTTAACCTACCAATAATTACATCTAGACTTTTGGAATCTTTATCTTTTAGGCTTTTACAATGATACACAAGCTGCTCTCTACTTACCGAAAAGCCATGCTGTCTTATCATATAACTTAAAATTTCATACTCAGCAGGTGTTAATATTAAAACTTCATCATTATAACTTATCTCATGTCTTTTTTCATCAATTTTAAATGCTGAATTGATTATTTTTTCAGGAGTTTCATTAGTTCGCTTAGAACGACGAATCAAACTCATAATTCTTGCATGCATTTCTTTTGGATCATATGGTTTTGGTAAGTAATCATCTGCGCCTATTTGAAGGCCTACAATTTTATCACTTAAATCACTTCTAGCTGAAGAAATAATAATAGGAATACTATATTTTTCCCTTATTTCACGACAAACTTCAAGACCATCAAGTCCAGGTAAAGTTAAATCAAGAATTAAACAATCATAGTTTTTTATACCAGCACTCATTCCCAAATATGGATCTTCATAATTAGTAACTTTTATATTAAACTGGGCCAAATATTCTGCCAAAAACTCTGCAAAATCTGGATCATCTTCGATCATTAAAACATTAATCATCTCTACCCCTTTAGTGAAAATATGTTACAAACTTAACATTATAACACATAATTTAACTATTCATTTATTTTTTTGCTAAAATTACAATATTAATTTTTCAAGAGAGGAAAAAAGTGGAACTTAATTACTATGAAATACTAGAAATTTCTCAAACTTCAGATAAAGAGACCATAAAAAAAGCTTATAGAAAAATGGCATTAAAATATCATCCTGATAGAAACCAAGGAGATAAAGAAGCGGAAGAAAAATTTAAACTTGTTAATGAAGCCTATGAGGTGCTTAGCAACGATGAAAAAAGAAGCATATACGATAGATATGGGAAAGAAGGGCTTAAAGGACAAGCAAGTGGATTTGGCGGTTTTGGAGATGTTGATTTAGGAGATATATTTTCAAGCTTTTTTGGAGAAGGATTTGGTTTTGGCAGTTCAACACGTAAAAAGGAAAAAGAAAACAAATACCCCCATGACTCAAAGATAACAACAAAAATTAATTTTAAAGAAGCTGTGTTTGGTTGTAAGAAAAAAATTGATTTTACCTATAAAAGTTTTTGTAAATCTTGCAAAGGAAGTGGCTCAGAAAATGGAAAATTAAATACTTGTTCTCATTGTGATGGGAAAGGTCAAGTTGGTATTAGGCAAGGCTTTATGACCTTTGTACAAACTTGTGATCATTGTAAAGGTAGCGGTCAAATTATAAAAGATAAATGCAAAATATGTCATGGTAATGGTTATGAAGAAATTAAAGATTATATAGAACTTGATATACCAGAAGGTATAAATAGCGGTATGAGTCTTAGAGTGCAAAACAAAGCCAACGAGCTTCCAAATTATTCTCAAAGAGGTGATTTATATATCAAAATCATTGTAGAAGATGATGATAAATTTATCAGACATGATGATGATATCTATACTATAGTACCTGTATTTTTTACTCAAGCTGCTCTTGGAAAAACTATTAAAGTTTCTACCATAAGAGGAGAAGCTGATCTTAAGCTTCCAATAGGTGCAAAAGATAAGCAAAAATTTGAATTAACCAATGAAGGTGTTAAAAATATTCACAATGGAAAACTTGGTTCGCATATTGTACAAATTGAAATAAAATTTCCAAAAACTCTCACCGAAGAACAAAAAAATCTATTGTTACAACTTGAAAAAAGCTTTGGCTTGGCAGATGAAGAAGCTTTTATAGAACAAGAAAGCTTGTTTGATAAAATCAAATCCTGGTTTAGTCATTAAGGAAGTTTTAAAGCCATCTCCATGGCTTTAAAAATTTCTTCTGTTTTTTGACATTCCAAAAACAACTCAAAAGCAAAAACACCTTGCCATAAAAGCATTTGTGTACCATCTTTTATTTTCAAGCCATTTTCTCTTGCTAATTTTAAAAAAGGTGTATTTTTACCATAAATCACATCAAAAGCATATTTGGCTTGTTGAAAAACACCTTTTAAAATCTCTTCTTGACAAGGTAATTTTTCATCATTTAAGCCTGTGCTAGTTGTATTAATAATTAAATCAAATTTTTCATTTAAGTCAAGTTGATCATATAAAAAACACAGATAATTACTTAAATTTTCAAACCTAGCATTAGAGCGATTTGCTATTGTGACTTTAATATTCTTAGATTTTAAAGCATATGCCAAAGCCTTGGCTGTACCTCCAGCACCCAAGATCAAGGTATTTTCAACAGAAGAAAAATCTTCAATCGCTTTTAAAAATCCTAGATAATCTGTATTATAAGCATAAATTTTATTATTTTTATTCAATAAAGTATTAGCAGAGCCTATATGCATAACGCTTTCATCTTTAAAATCAGCGATTTCGCAAGCTACTTCTTTAAAAGGTATGGTAATATTAGCCCCATCTAACTTCTGAATAGTTTCTTTTAATTTTGTTTTATCTTTTAGGTGACATCTTATATAAACTGCATCCTTTTTGAGAGCTTGTAAGGCATTATTATGCATTCTTGGGGATTTAGAATGCATAATAGGATCGCCTATAACTGCAAAAGTTTTCATTTTACTCTAAATGTAAAAGCACCTTTTGCAATTTTAGAACGTACTTTTTCTAATTCAGTCTTTAATTCACTTTCTTTATAAGGCCCAACTAAAACTTTTGTTAACTCTTTACCATTTACTGTTGTTTTATAAATTTTGTAATCATATCCATTTTCTTTAAGTATATTCAATTCTTTTGATTTAGGATCCAAACTATTTAAAGAAAAAACTTGAATATACGCACCTACAGGAAGTTGCGTTTGAACACTTGGAGTTTTTATACTCTCAAACAATTCATTTGTATTGCTTTGCTCTGGAGCTTTTGGCTTTTCAACTACATTATTTTTTGGTTTTTCAGAAGGTTTTTGAATTGGTTTTTCTATAGATTTTTCTACAGGCTTAATCTCTTCTTGTTTTTCTTCTACCTTAGTTGACTCTTCTTTTGATTCTACTGTAGCAATTTGATCTAACACACTATTATTTGGAACTTCTTGCTTTTCCTCTATAGTAGTATTTGTATCAACCAAAGAGCTTTCTTCTTTTAATTTTCTAGCCAAAGCTTCAAATTCATCTTCTTCTTTAGTACTATCTGTAATAGGTAAAGAATTAAAATTATTTTCATAAGCAGCTTGCTCTTGTGGTTCTGATGGCATTTGCAAAGTTTTTTCTTCACCTGGATCATTAATTAGCTTCATTACTATCATAACAACTAAAAATACAATGATTAAAATAATCGATCTAAATAAAATTTTTTTGAGTTTTTCGCTTTTATTGCTTTTTTGCAAAATAATATCATCAAATTCGTTTTTATTGTTTTCTTCCATTTTTCATCCTTTCAAAAAATTACATATGTTTAGACCAAGAAGCACCGCGTTCTTTTTGATAAACTTCATAGGGTAGGGTTAAAATATTAAATTCTCTAGGTATATCCATACTAGGAAAAACTTTCCACTCTACAGGCATTTTTTGAGAAAAAAGTAAAGATAATTTTGAACCCAAAGAACAAGCCTCATTAAAGGTTGTATGTCCTTTATGGATATATAAATGCAAATGATTATTAGCTCTTGTTCTATAAGCAGTAAAATTAATAAAACCTTCTTCTCTTAAAATAAGTTGTGCTCTATGCCAAAAACGCTCCGCATTAAAACCATTATAATCAAATACAATATTTTCAACTTTATCAAAACTATTGATCAAAGAATGTGCCACGATTATCTTTTTTTCCATATGCTCTTGTATAACACTAGCAGTTAATGGAGCATTGACTTTCTCAAATTTGTCAAAGAAAATTCTACCCTTGTATTCGTATTTATTTACTATAGTATCACGCTTTATATAATAATGGCTTGTAACCATTTTAATTAAAGCTAAATCCATTGTTGTAATCAAAATAAAGCCCTTTCATAAATAATAAAATTACTTGCTAAATCCTTCAGTTTAACCTTGATTTCTTCTTGTAATTTAGTATTTTGTATATCATCTAAAATATCAGCTATATAATTTGCAACAGTAGCAATTTGCTCTTCTTTAAAGCCTCTTGCCGTTAAAGCTGCTGTCCCAAGTCTTAAACCACTCGTTACAAAAGGACTTCTAGTTTCACCTGGAACAGTATTTTTATTAGCTGTAATACCTGCTCTTTCTAGCGCTAAATCTGCATCCTTACCGCTAAATTCTTTATTTAAAAAACTTAATAAAATCAAATGATTATCAGTGCCACCACTTACTAAATCATATTTTCTATCTATTAAAACTTGTGCTAAAGTAGCAGTATTTTTAATAATTTGCTTAGCATAAATTTTCCACTCATCGCTTAGGTTATATTTAAACCCAACAGCCTTAGCAGCAATTACATGCATTAGTGGACCACCTTGAATACCTGGGAAAATTGCAGAATTTATCTTTTTAGCAATTTCTTCATCATTACACATAATAATCCCACCCCTTGGACCTCTTAAAGTTTTATGTGTAGTAGAGCTTACAACATGAGCATAAGGGAATGGACTAGGATGCTCGCCTGCTACAACTAAACCTGCAATATGTGCAATATCAGCAAACAAGTACGCACCAACCTCATCTGCTATTTCCCTAAATTTAGCAAAATCAATCACTCTAGGATAAGCACTAGCACCACAAACAATAAGTTTTGGCTTAACTTCTTTTGCTATCTCTCTCACTTTATCATAATTAATTCTTCCATCAAGCTCAACTCCATAAAAAAAGCTTTCATAAACCTTTCCAGAAGAACTTACTTTAGAACCATGAGTTAGGTGTCCTCCATGGCTTAAATCCATACCCAAAATTCTATCACCAGGATTTAATAATGCCATATACACACCCTGATTTGCTTGTGAACCTGAACTAGGTTGTACATTGGCAAAATTACAATTAAAAAGTTTTTTACATCTTTCTATAGCAATCGTTTCAATCTCATCTACAAATTCACATCCGCCATAATATCTTTTACCAGGATAGCCTTCTGCATATTTATTTGTTAAAATGCTACCCATTACCTCCATAACTTCTGGTATGGTAAAATTTTCACTTGCTATCATTTCAAGACCATCGCATTGTCTTGCTAACTCTTTTTGGGTTAAATCAAAAATTTCTTTATCAAATTTTTCCAACATTTACTCTCCTTTTATCTCATTTTTAAGTGATCTCATAGCTGGGAAAAGTACTACATCACGAATTGATTTTTTATTAATTAAAAGCATAACCAATCTATCTATTCCTATACCTTGACCTGCGGTTGGCGCCATAGCATAACCTAGCGCATTAACAAAATCTTCATCCATTTCACATGCTTCTTCATCGCCTGCATTTTTTGCTTCAATTTGCTTTAAAAATCTCTCATATTGATCTAGTGGATCATTAAGCTCATTAAATCCATTAGCAATTTCTCTACCTGCGATAAACAACTCAAATCTTTCAGCAATATCTTTGTCTTTATCACTTCTTCTAGATAAAGGACTTATAGAAATAGGAAAATCTATCACAAAAGTAGGATTAATCAATTTATCTTCAACATAATTATCAAAAAGTTCAGCTTGCAAATGACCTAATTCTAATTTTTCATTAGCTTCAAAGCCGTCTTTTTTTAGCTTTTCTAAAATCAATTCTTTATTGTTAATAAGCTCATCATCTAAACCACCATATTTTTTTAATGCATCTTTATAAGTAATTCTTTCAAATGGCTTAGAAAAATCAATTATTTTTTCATCAAATTCAAGTTTTTTATCCAAATTTAACTTATCTAAAAGCATAGCAAAAAGCTCTTCTGTTAAATCCATTAAATCATGATAATTATGATAAGCCCAATAAAACTCGATTGTAGTAAATTCAGGATTGTGCGTTAAATCCATTCCTTCATTTCTAAAACATCTATTAATCTCATAAACCGCCTCAAAACCGCCTACAATCAAACGTTTTAGATATAATTCTGGGGCAATTCTTAAAAATCTTTCCACGCCCAAAGCATTGTGATAAGTCACAAAAGGCTTTGCATTTGCTCCCCCTGCAATAGGATGCATCATTGGTGTTTCAACTTCCAAAAATCCTTTATTATCAAAAAAAGATCTAATATAAGAAACAATTTTGGAACGCAAAATAAAATCTTTTCTTACCTCACTATTCATAATCATATCAAGATATCTTTTTCTATATCTTTGCTCAATATCTGTCAGTCCATGATATTTTTCCGGTAAAGGCACTATGGCTTTTGTAGCTATTTGAATTTGTTCTACATGAAGACTAAATTCTCCTGTTTTAGTCATAAAAGGAAAACCTTTAACCAAAACAATATCCCCTACTTCAAGATATTTTTTCAAAATAGCAAAGTATTCTTCCCCTAAAATGTTTTGATTAAAATAAATTTGTAAATTATCTTGCTCATCTTCTATATTAGCAAATACCGATTTACCAGCTATTCTAAGAAGTTTTAATCTTCCTGCTAATACTCCATGAGCATTTTCATCGCGCTGATTTTCCATATCTTTAACGTAAGCAAATTTAACCTTATACTCATCTATACTCATTTCTTTTTTTAAAAAATGCGGATAAGGGTTGATTCCTAGTTCTTTTAGTTCTTGCGCTTTTTGAATTTTTTGTTGCTCTAAAATATTATCAAACATTAAATATACCTTTATTTTTTACTACATTGTGGACATAGACCATAAAGTTGCATTAAATGTCCTGTTAATTTAAAATTATATTCTTTTGCGATTAACATTTGTTGTTGTTCGATAATAGGATTTTCAAATTCTACAATCTCACCACAACTTTTACAAATTAAATGATCATGATGAGGTTTATTTGCAAGTTCAAATTTCTTTCCTGAAGCACCAAAAGATATAGAAGTAGCCATACCTGATTCTTCTAATAAATTTAAAGTTCTATAAACTGTTGCAATGCCTACATTTAATTCGGGATTTTTTTGCTTTATTTCTACATATAGACTTTCTGGAGTATAATGCATATCACTATTATATAAAGTTTTTAAAAGCACCTCTCTTTGCTTGGTATATTTTAGGCCATTGTCTTTAAGTGTTTTTTTAAAACGCTCAAGCAAAACATCGTATTCTATATTTTCAATTTGCATTGTCTACCTCCGAATTTAGACTTATATTAGAATCTATAAGTTGTTCTTGTATTTTATCTAAACCATTTTGAGTAAAATTAGTATTCATTATATATTCACCTGTTTTTCTAAGTAAATCCAAGGTTTGACTATTTTTTGCATATTTTTCTAAACTTGAATTTAAAAATTCTATATTATTAATGCAAGCCACCAAAATAGCAAAAATTAAAAATATTTTAGCACTACCAAATAAAAATCCACCAATACGATCTATAAAACCAAGACCACTCATGCTAAACATTTTTGATAATATATTTCCCAAAGCCATACATGCTATCCATATCACAATCAATAAAGCTAAAAAACCTGCAAAAATTGCAAGATTTTCATTTTCAATTGCATAAAAATTATTATTGATAATTTCTGCTACTTCTTTAGCATATCTTGAAGCAAGTAAAACCCCACCAACTATACCTAACAAGCCAAAAATTTCTTTAAATAAACCACTTACTAAACCTTTCAAGCCTAAAATCACAGTTAAGCCCAAAACAAATACATCAAACCACGAAAAATTTTCCATCTACACTAAACTCCAAATATTTTATTCAATTATTTTAGGAACTATAAAAAATCCATCTTGAGAATTTGGAGCATGCTTACTAATTACATCAAATACTTCAGATTTTATACTTTCATCTAGTCTAAATGGCGTTCCACCTTTTGTAGTGCTTGTCATAGCTTCCACATCATCAAGTTTTAATTCATCTAATTTTTCTACAAAATTAACAATTTGACTTAATTGTTCTTCTAATTCTTGTCTTTTCTCATCAGCAATTTTTAAAGCACTTAGCTTTTCAAGTTTAGTCAATAATTTATCATCAATTTGCATGATTTACCTTAATTTTTAATTTATATCCAAGAAAACTCTTTTTAGATTAAAAATTATAACATAAAATCATTTATTTTTTCATTTTTATATGTTACAATTATAGACTTAAAAACAATAAATAATATTTATTCTTGCTAAAAAAAGGGAAAATATGGCTTTAAAAGAAAACTTAAAAGCAGTCCAAGAAGAATTAAGCTCTCAAGAGCAAATGATGGAAAATTTTATTAAATCCGAACGCTTTATAAAAAAATACAAATACTATTTCATTGCAATTATTGTGCTTTTAATTGCATATTTTGGTGGAAGTTATTTTTATAATCTAAAACAAGAAAGTAATATTCAAGAAAGTAATATAATTTTTAATAATTTATTAAAAAATCCTTCAGATCAAAAATTACTCAAAGAATTAAAACAAAAAAATGCAAATTTATATACCATATTCATCATGGGTCAAAACAATCAAGATCTTAACCAAACTTTAAATCTTAATATAGATCCTTTGTTAAAACAAATAGTACTTGCTCAAAATAATCAAAAGTCAGAATTTTTAAAAGATTATAATACCTTGCTAGCAGGTTTTGAATTTCTAAAACAAAATGATTTTAAAAATGCAGATATAGAATTTAATAAAATACCTATAAATTCTCCCTTATGGCAGATTATTACAAGCTTAAAACATTACCAAGGAATAAAATGAAACACTTTTATTTATTTATTATCACTTTAATATTTTTTAGTGCTTGTGGCACAAAAAGAGAGTATTATCAACCAACACAAACAGAACAACTTCCTTATAGTTCTCAAAATGTTAACGGTAAAATTATCAATTTCAATAATAATATAGCACAATTAAGCAATAATTCCTTTGTAGATAGCATGGGTAATATTATTAATTTTAAGTTAGATAAAAATTATCATATCCTAAATGCGTATTTAGAAGAAATCATCATAGCTGATGATAATGGAAACTTTAAAATCTTAAATTTACAAGGCGAAGAATTATTTTCTCATAAATTTAACGAAAGTGTGGTAAGCGCTAGTATAGATGGAGATGATATAGCTTTGGTTTTAGCTAGTAATACCTTAGTATATGCAAATAAAAACCTTGGTATCAGAATGCTTCAAAACTTAGGCACATCCTATGCTCAAGATAGTCGTTATGCTAATCCTTATTTTTTAAATACTATTATAATATATCCTATGCTTAATGGAAAATTAGCTATACTTAACAAAAGCACATTAAAAGTTAGCAAAGAGATTTTAGTAAGCAGTGAAGAGTTTTTTAACAATATTATTTATCTTCATGTAAAAAATGATACAATGGTTGCCGCAACAGCACAAAAAATCATTGTTGTCACTCCAAATAGAACCTTATATTTAAACGAAAATATTAAAGAAGTAAATACCAATGATAATGAAATTTTCATACTTACAAAAGATGGAAGAATTCTTAAAAATGATTATAATCTTAGAAAAATTGATGAAGTAAAATTTCAATTTGCTCTATTTTCTAAAAGTACCTTATATAACAACTCTTTATATATTTTTGAAAAAACAGGCTATTTAATTAAACTGAATACAAATTTAAAAGATTACATAGTATATCCACTCAATGAAGCTGTTGATGAGAAAAGTTTTATGGTTAATGGTAAATTTTTCTATCAAAATAAATTTTTGCAATTAAACTAAAATGAATCAAGAACTTAGTGATATTCTTATAAAACATGGGATTATTTTAAAAAACACTAAGTCTTTAGATATTCATGTTTTTAGCAAAAAGAAAAAAACAATTTGCATTTATGGAGAAAATACAAGTAAGCAATACTGCTTAATTTTATTTTCTTTTGCGAAAAGTAAAATTTTAACAAAAGAATGTCTAGAATTTGAAAGTATTTTTCAAAATATAAACCAAACTCTAAATTTAAATTTCAAAAATTATTTTATTTTTCATCAAGCTTTAATTTGCTCAAAAGCAAAAGAATATTTAGCTACCAAAGGGATTAAAAGCTATGCTTTTATGTGATATTGGCAATACAACCGCAAGTTTTTTAAACGAGCAAAAATTTCATTCTATGAGTATAGAACAGTTTTTACAATATGAGCCAACACAGAAAGTATTTTATATCAATGTTAATCCAAATTTAGAGCAAAGATTGAAACAAAATCCCTTATTTATCAATCTTGCTCCATATTTTAACTTTGATACTATTTATGATAATTTAGGGGTCGATAGAATAGCAGCTTGCTATACTATAGAAGATGGTGTTGTAGTTGATGCGGGTTCTGCAATCACTGTAGATATTATCTCTAATTCTATTCATCTTGGCGGATTTATTCTTCCTGGTATTGAAAGCTACAAAAAATCTTTTTCTAATATTTCATCACGTTTAAAATATGAATTAAATACCCAAATAAATTTTGATGCTTTTCCCCAAAGAACTGTTGATGCTTTAAGTTATGGTGTATTTAAAAGCATATATTTACTCATAAAAGATAGTGCATATGGTAAAAAATTGTATTTTACCGGCGGTGATGGACAATTTCTCGCAAATTTTTTTGACTATGCTATTTATGATAAATTTTTAATTTTTAGAGGTATGAAAAAAGCTGTTTGTGAAAATTTTATACTTTAAAATTTATTTCTGCACCCCCACTCTTAAAATTATAAGCTTTATTTAAACTCAAAACAACTATATTTTGATATCATTAGCAAAAGTAAACATACAAAAGGAATTGACAACAATGGATCAAAAACATTTTGATACCGTAGTAATTGGCGGTGGGATTTCTGGTGCTGCGGCATTTTATGAGCTAGCTAGATATACAAATATTCAAAGTATTGCTTTATTAGAAAAATATAATAATGCCGCAACTTTAAATAGTCATAGCACAAGCAATTCGCAAACTATCCACTGTGGCGATATAGAAACAAACTATACCTTAGAAAAAGCAAAAAAAGTCAAAAAAACTGCAGATATGATTGTTAAATACGGTCTTTTGCAAAATGCACAAAATAAATTTATGCACTCACACCAAAAACTTGCACTTGCAGTTGGAGATAAAGAATGCGAGTATATGAAAAATAGATATGAAGAATTTAAAGAATTATATCCTTATATTAAATTTTATACCAAAAATGATATTAAACAAATAGAACCCAATGTTGTCTTAGGTGAAGATAGCATCAATGATAGAGCAGATAATATAGTAGCTATGGGTGTAGAAGAAGGTGAAATTTACACCACGGTAGATTTTGGATTAATGAGTCAAAATCTTATAGAACAAGCTTGCAAACAAGGTAAAAATACCCATGTAGCTTATAATCAAGAAGTTGTTTTTATAGAAAAAAAAGATGATATTTTTTATATAAAAACAAGAGATTTTAAAGAATATAGTGCAAAATCGATTATAGTAAATGCGGGAGCGCATTCTTTATTTTTAGCACATAAAATGGGCATAGGATTAGATAAATCTTGCTTTCCTGTTGCAGGAAGTTTTTACATGGCAAAAAGAAAAATTTTAAATGGTAAAGTTTATATGGTACAAAATCCAAAACTCCCATTTGCAGCGCTACATGGTGATCCTGATTTATTAGCTAATATGAATACGCGCTTTGGTCCTACTGCTTTAGTTATCCCTATGCTAGAAAGATATCATGGCTTTAAATCACTACCTGAATTTTTCAAAACATTAAATTTGGATATGAATGTAGTTAAAATTTGTTTTAATCTTTTTAAAGATTCTACTATTAGAAATTATATTCTTTATAATTATTTGTTTGAAATTCCTTATATCAATAAAAGACTTTTTGTAAAAGATGCCAAAAAAATAGTTCCTAGTTTAAAAACAGATGATATTTACTATGCTAAAAACTTTGGCGGAGTACGCCCTCAAGTGCTTGATAAAAAAGCAGGAGAACTAATGCTTGGCGAGGCAAGCATCACTGAAATTCCAGGTATAATTTTCAATATGACACCAAGTCCAGGTGCTACAAGCTGTCTTGGTAATGGCTATAGAGATGCAAAACTTATTTGTCAATACTTGGGTGCTAATTTTAATGAGGATTTATTTACTAGCGAACTACTATAAAAAGGATAAGAAATGTTAAAAAAAACAAAAATAGTTGCAACGATTGGGCCAGCAAGCGAAAATGAGGCTACAATAAGACAAATGATTATTAATGGAGTGAATGTTTTTCGCTTAAATTTTTCACATGGAACCCATGAGTATCATAGTAAAAACTTAACTACTATTAGAAAAGTAGCAGCTGAACTTAATGCAAGAATTGGAATTTTACAAGATATTAGTGGGCCAAAAATTAGAACCTTAAAGATTTCAGAAGCTTTTGAGCTAAAAAATGGAGATAGACTAGACTTTTACAAAGATACTTTTGAAGGTGAAAAACTTTCTAATGAACATTATAAGGTCTGTATTAATCATCCTGAAATTCTTTCTATGCTAAAGGTTGGGGAATATATCTACCTTTGTGATGGCTCTATAAAAACTAAAGTTATACAAGTTGAAAAAGATTTTATCCAAACCCAAGTAGAAAATAGCGGGGTGCTTAGCTCAAACAAAGGAATTAATTTTCCAAATACAAAAATCAATATCGATGTTATCACTCAAAAAGATAAAGACGATCTTGCGTGGGGTATTAAAAATGATGTTGATTTTTTAGCCATATCTTTTGTGCAAAATGCTCATGATATTGATGAAGTTAAAAAAATACTTGATGAAAATAATGCTAAAATTGCTATTTTTGCAAAAATAGAAAAATTTGATGCTGTTGAAAATATTGATGAAATCATAAATTGTAGCGATGGGATAATGGTTGCAAGAGGAGATTTAGGTATTGAAGTGCCTTATTATAGAGTGCCAAATATACAAAAACTCATCATTAAAAAAGCCAACGAGGCTAATAAACCTGTCATTACTGCTACTCAAATGCTTTTTTCACTTGCAAAATCAAAAACTGCCACAAGAGCTGAAATTTCAGATGTTGCTAATGCAGTACTTGATGGTACTGACGCAGTTATGCTTAGCGAAGAAAGTGCAGTGGGGATTGATCCGGCAAATGCAGTTGATATTATGACTCAAACTATCATTGAAACAGAAAAAAATTATCCTTATGAAAAATTTGAAAATTTTAAATGTTTTAATGAAACTGATATCATTGCTAAATCAAGCACGCAACTAGCAACCGATTTAAATGCAAATGCAATTTTTACCATCACAAGTAGTGGCGCTTCTGCAGTTAAAACAGCAAGATATCGTCCAAAAATGGATATCATAGCTATTACTCATTCTAAAAAAGCTTTAAATTTTTTAAGTATAGTTTGGGGAGTTCAACCTGCTATACTAATAGAAAAACATGAAAATTTAACAGAGCTTTTAAGCAATTCTGTAAAACTTGGAGTTGAAAAAGGCCTTATGAAAAAAGATGGAGTTTACACTCTTACCGCAGGATTTCCAGTAGGTGTCGCAGGAAGTACAAATTTAATTAGAATTTTACAAAAAGATCAAATTGAATATTATTTAAGTTTGGGAAAATAACCCAAACTTAATATTCTTCTTCTATCAAATCACATAAGCAGTGTATAATTAAAATATGCATTTCTTGGATTCTAGCCGTATCATCACTTGGAATGACTATATTGTATTCACATAATGCATTCATCACTCCACCACCCTTTCCACTAAGCCCTATACACTTAGCACCAACTTCCTTGGCTTTTTCAAAAGCTTTGATCACATTTGGACTTTTTCCACTAGTAGAAATTCCAATCAATACATCATTATTATTAGCTAAAGCTTCAACTTGTCTTGAAAAAACAAATTCAAAACCATAGTCATTTCCTATAGCACTTAAAGCAGAAGTATCAGTGCTTAGAGCAATAGCAGCTAAAGCTTTTCTTTCTTTTTTATATCTTCCGCTAAGTTCAGCTGCAAAATGTTGGCTATCTGCAGCGCTTCCACCATTTCCACAAATTAAAATTTTCCCACCTCTTTTCAAACACACTTTTAACTCTTGAGCAATCATAGCAATTTGCTCTTTTAAATTCAAACTTTGTTCTAAAATTTTTTGATGTTGAATAAATTCCTTTTCGATTTTATTTATCATTTGCAATCCTATTAATTATATTAGTAGTACTAAATCCATCTTCAAAGTCAATCAATTCTACTTTTTTTACTAAATTTGAACCCACCACTTCTTTGTCTTTATAATCAGCTCCTTTAACCAACACATCGGGTTTTAAAAACTCTATTAATTCATAAGGAGTATCTTCATTAAAAATCACTACATAATCTACAAAATACATGCTCGCAAGCATACATGCACGTTGAAACTCTAAATTTATAGGTCTTGAGTTTCCTTTTAGTCTTTTTATGCTTTCATCTGAATTTAAACCTACAACTAAGACATCTCCTAATTTTTTAGCTTTTTCAAGATATTTTATATGGCCATAATGCATAATATCAAAACAACCGTTGGTAAAAACTACTTTTTGATTTTGCATCAATTTTATAAGTTCTTCTTTGCTTTTAATTTTATCTTCAAAAGAAGCTTTTTTTAGGTTTTTTATCTCTTCTAAACTTACACTCACACTTCCTACTTTTGCTACTACAACAGCTGCTGCATCATTTGCTAGCTCGCACGCTTTTACAATATCAACTTTTAAAGCCAAAGCATAAGCAAGCATAGCTATAACACTATCTCCAGCTCCTGTTACATCATAAACCTCCAAAGCTTTTGCAGGAATAATATGTAATTTTTCATCAAAAAGCGCTATTCCTTCTTCAGATAAAGTTATAATAGAATAGGTTAGATTTAAATCATCTTTTAATTTTTTTAAAGCTTTTTCTAAATTATCAATTTTTTCTACACCCAAAGCTTGAATAGCTTCTTTTTTATTTGGAGTTAACAAGGTTGCATTTTGATATTTACTAAAATCACTTCCTTTTGGGTCAATCAAAATAGGTAAATTTAAAGTATTTGCATATTCTATCAAAGCCTTTGTAACTTTTGAAGTTAAAGCTCCTTTAGCATAATCACTCAGAATAATCGCATCATAATCTTTTGCGATTTTTTTATACTCTTGAATAATTTCATCTTCTAATTTAGTATCAAAATCATTCTCATTATCAAGTCTTAAAACTTGCTGAGAATGTGATAAAACCCTGCTCTTAAGAGGAGTTTTTCTGCCTTTTTCTACTAATAATTTTGCATTTAAATTCTCTTTTAAAAATCTCCCACTCTCATCATCACCCACAAGTCCTAGAGCAAAAACCTCAGCGCCAAGACTTTTTAAATTTGCATATACATTACCAGCTCCACCTAGTCTTTTATCTTCTTTTTGTGATTTCATCACCATTACAGGAGCTTCTGGGGAAATTCTAGTGCAATCACACCATATATAATGATCCACCATAAAATCCCCAACAACTAAAATTTTTGGCTTTTTAGAACTTAAAAAATCAAGCATTCACTTCCTTTTCATAAAGTCTTTTAATCTCATCTAAATAATCTTTTATACCCTCTTCAAGACTAAATTTAGCTCTATACGAAAAGCTCTCATCTAGTTTTGCTTGGGTATGGAATTGATAAGCGTTTTTATAAGGATTAGAAATATATTCACAAGGATAATTAGTATTTAATTCTTTTTGTAAAATATCAACTATATCTTGAAAAGTTCTTGCCTTGCCTGTAGCTACATTATAAATTCCACTTTTTGCTTCTAAAGCTTGCAAATTTGCACTCACAACATCTTTAATATACACAAAATCACGATAAATTTGATCGCTTCCTTCAAACAAACGCGGACTTTTACCCGCTAAAATTTGATGTCCAAATTGCAAAATCATAGAAGCAGTGCTATTTTTAAAAAATTCTCCCTTACCATATACATTAAAATATCTAAGCCCGACTATATGTATTTTATCAAAGTATTTTTTTGCTAATTTATCCATCATTAGCTTTGAAAACGCGTAAGGGTTTTTAGGGGCTTCACTTAAATTTACAGTTTGTGGGCTTGGAGCATCTCCATAAACTGAAGCCGAACTTGCATAGATTAGTTTTGCATTAAGCTCCAAAGCAAGTTCTATAAAATCTTTAAAAGTGTTTAAATTAGTCTTTAAAACTTTATTTTGATCATAAACAGTTGTATCTGAAATTGCAGCCTTATGAAAGATCACATCAGGTTTAAAAGCTTTTATAACTTTTAAAGTTTTTTCATCATTAATATCACCTACATAAAGCTCACCTTCAAAATCTAAAATATTCTTAAAATGACCAAAACTTTCTAAATTTCCATTTTCAAAAGTAGCGCTTGAGCGCATTTTATCTACAATTAAAACTTCATGTTTATCTTGAAGTTCTAAAGCAAGTGCAGAGCCTATAAAACCTGCTCCACCTGTTATCACTATTTTCATTTTCTATCCTTTAAATAATGCAAAAACTCTTTTAAAGTTTTAAATACTTTATAATTTTCATCATCATTATAATTTTCATTGATTAAAAATAGATTTTTTATACCAGCATTAATTCCAGCTTGCATATCACTTAAATTATCCCCTATAAAAAAAGATTGAGAAAAATCTATATTAAATTCTTTTTGTGCTTTTAAAAACATACCAGGTTTTGGTTTACGACATTCGCAATTTTCTAGATGTGGGCAGTGATAAATTTTTTCTATTTTAATATTTCTTTTTAAAAACTCACCTAACATATATGAACTTAAAATTTCAAAATCTTTTTCACTATAATAAGCCCTTGCAATACCTGATTGATTAGTAGCTACAAAAATTAAAAAATTTTGCTTTTGAAAAAATTCGCAAAGTTCAAAAATACCATCACAAAATTCAAAATCACTGATCTTATGAACATATTTTTTATCAGTATTTATAATACCATCTCTATCTAAAAATAATGCCTTAGTTTCCATAAAAAAATTATAATGTATTTTTTTTAAGATTTTATAATTTATCAAGTAAAAAAGTTTTTTAAGCGACTTTAAATAAAAAAAGCTTATAATTAAACACATTTTATTTTCAATTTATATAGGAGTGATATAATGAAAAAGCTACTTGTTTTATCAGCTTTAGCGTGTCTTGGTGTTTCAGCTTTTGCTGCAGATGGTGCTACACTTTATAAAAAGTGTGCAGTATGTCATGGTGCTAAAGCAGATAAAGTTTATCTTAACAAAGTTCCTGCTTTAAATACTTTAACTGCAGCTGAAAGATTACAATACATGAAAGATTATGCAGCAGGTAAAAGAAATGCTTATGGTCAAGGAGCGATCATGAAAATTAATCTTAAAGGTTTAACAGAAGCAGATTTTAAAGCAATTGAAGATTATATCGAAAGCTTAAAAAAATAATTTAACAGCCTTTATGGCTGTTTTTTGTTCTTTTCTAAAGCTTCTTTTTTTCTTTTTTCTAAAATCACTGCATCATTTAAAGCGTCTTCACTATCATTTAAAATAGTAAATTTATAATCATCATCAAATTGCTTATTCTTTATACCCCAAAGCAAAGCACAAATTGCCAAAAATAAAGCAATCAAAGAAACACCTATCATCATCATTAAAACACCATTCATTTTTTAATCCTTAAAGCATTTAAAATCACTATTATACTACTAAAAGACATCGATAAAGCCGCAATTAAAGGATTGATCAAACCAAAAAAAGCTAAAGGCATGCTCAAGGCATTATAAAATAAAGAAAAAGCTAAATTTTGTTTAATAATTTGATAAGTTTTTTTAGCTATTTGTATAGCCTTTTGTAAGCTTTTTAGGTCGTTTTTTAACAATATAATATCACTATTTTCCATAGCAAGCTCAGAACCTTCTTTTAAAGAAACCCCAACACCTGCATAAGAAAGTGCTAAAGCATCATTTACCCCATCTCCTACCATTAAAACCTTACTTGTTTGATTTAAGTTGGCTATTGTTTGCATTTTGTCTTCTGGCATACATGAAGCTTTGAAATTATTTATTTTTAATTTTTCGGCCACCTTACTCACAGCAGGTAAATTATCACCACTTAACATATAAATTTGCATTTTGCATTCTTTCATAAATTCAATCAACTCTTCAGAACTTTCTCTCATACTGTCTTCTAATTCAAAAACTGCTAATATAATTTTATTTTTAGCAAATATAAAATGCGTGGTTTGAAATTCTTGTACTTGCATATGATTTTCTTTAAAAAATTTCTCATTTCCTCCCAAAAATTCATCTTTACCCAAAAAAGCTTTATAACCTCTTGCTTGAAAATTTTGAACTTTTTCAAATTCTATTCTACTATCAATTTTTTCATCCAAAAATTTCAAAATACTTTTAGCTACTGGATGGTTAGTTAGGTGTAAGAAATTTAATAACTCATTTTTATCTAACCTTTCATCCAAAAAGCTTTTTTTAACTTCCAAACTAGCCTTTGTCAAAACCCCTGTTTTATCAAATACAGCCACATTACACTTACTCAAATCTTCTACAACACCTGCTTCTTTAAATAAAATTTTTTCTTTCAAACCAGCACTAATTGCCACTAAAGAACCCACCGGAGTAGCCAAAGCCAAAGCACATGGACAAGCTATGATTAACACAGAAACCATACGTATCATAGCCTCCTCAAAACCTAAATTTAATACAAAAAAAGTAAAAGCAAAACACAGCACAGCACAAGTTAAGATAATAGGCGAAAAATACTTACTTACTTGTTGCACTATTTTTTCTATTTTAGCTTTTTTTGAACTTGAGTTTTCGAGTAAATTAATAATTCTAGCTAATTTAGAATCCTTATAAAGTGCATTTGCCTTATATAAAGCATTCCCGCTTAAAACCAAAGAAGCAGAATAAATCATATCATCTTTTTGCGCATCAAGCGGTAAACTCTCTCCGCTTAAACTAGACATATCCAAGCTAATATTACCACTAATACACACTCCATCTATTAAAACCCTATCGCCTTCTTTTAACTCTATAATATCTCCTATTTGCACTTCTTCTATATCAATATTTTCTATTTTGTCATTTTTTAATACCCTTACTTCATTACTTAAAAATGATCGTAAATGATCAAGCGTATCAAGAGCTTTTTTCTTACTTAAAAGCTCTAAGTACTTTCCTATAAAAACAAAACAAATAATCATCGCCACAGAATCAAAATACACTTGCGAAGCTCTTGAAAACATCGCCCACACTGAATATATATAAGCTAAACTTGCTCCACTAATTACCAAAGTGTCCATATTAACATTTTTAAATTTTAAAGCATAATAGGCATTTTTATAAAAGATCGAGCCTGTGTAAAAAAGCACAGGAGTGCAAAGTAAAAATTCAGCAAAATGCAAAATATCTTTAGTATCAGCTTCCATGCCACTAAAAAATCCAGCATACTTAGCTACAGATATCCACATGATATTCATCACGCAAGCTATGGCAACTATTAATTTTGCATAAAAATCTCTTTTGGTTTGAGTTGCTCTTTGTTCATTCTTTGTAGGCAAATACACACTAGCTTTATAACCAATACTTTCTATACTTTGGATAATTTTTGCTAAATTTATACTTTTTTCATCAAAAACAATTCTAGCTTTATGAGTAATAGAATTAATATCAACTTCTATCACTCCTTCGCTTTTAATGAGGATTTTTTCATTAAGCCAAACACAAGCAGCACAGTGAATTTCTTCTATAAGTAAAAAAATCTCACTAAAACCTTCTTTGGTTTTTTGTATGTATTTTTCATAATCTTTAACATTGTGTTCTATTATCGCAGGGGTTAGGGTTTGATTGCCAAGTTTTTCATAAAATTCTTCTAAATTATTTTCTTGCAAAATCTCATAAACACTCTCACAACCCTTACAACAAAAATAATTTCCATTTTTTTCTATCATTTGATCTTGTCTAAAGCTTAATTGGCAGTGTTTGCATTTCATCTTATACTTTCTTTAATAATTTTTTACAATATTTTATCATTTTTTTAAAATCACTATTTTAAAAATTATTTACAAAGCTATATTATAATTTTAAAAATTTGACAAAAAAGCATTTTTTTGAATAAAATCTCTTATTTATTATTAAATACTACATTTTCTACATTTTAGAGGATACATGGAAAATACAAAAGAAAAAAAACAACATCAAAGAACACACGTTCCAGTGGAAGGTTACAAGATAGAAGATTTAAAGTTGCTTGATCTAGAAAGCTTAGTTAAAATCGCCAATGAAGCAGAAATAGAAAATCCAAGAGAATTTAGAAGACAAGATCTTATTTTTGAAATTCTAAAAGCACAAACCAAAAAAGGTGGCTTTATACTCTTTACGGGGATTTTAGAAATTTCACCTGAAGGCTATGGCTTTTTACGTGGAATGGATTCAAATTTAAGTGACAGTGTAAATGATGCTTATGTATCAAATTCACAAATTCGCAAATTTGCTCTGCGTGTTGGAGATATAGTTACTGGTCAAGTTAGAGAACCAAAAGATCAAGAAAAATACTACGCTTTATTAAAAATCGAAGCGATTAATTATCTTCCATTAAAAGAAGCCAGAGAAAGACCTTTATTTGACAATCTTACTCCAATTTTTCCAACTGAAAAAATCAAATTAGAATACGATCCTTTAAAACTAACAGGTAGAATGCTTGATCTATTTGCTCCTATAGGAAAAGGTCAAAGAAGCTTAATTGTGGCACCTCCAAGAACTGGTAAAACTGAGCTAATGAAAGAACTAGCTACTGCTATTGCTAAAAATCACCCAGAGGCTCATTTGATTGTACTTTTGGTAGATGAGCGTCCTGAAGAAGTTACAGATATGCAAAGATGTGTTAAAGGTGAGGTTTTTAGCTCAACTTTTGATTTACCTGCTTATAATCATGTTAGAGTAGCTGAACTTGTTATAGAAAAAGCAAAAAGAATGGTAGAAACAGGTAAAGATGTTATTATTTTGCTTGATTCTATTACAAGATTAGCAAGAGCTTATAACACTGCCACACCAAGTAGTGGCAAGGTTTTAAGTGGTGGGGTTGATGCAAATGCCTTACATAAACCAAAACGCTTTTTTGGTGCAGCTAGAAATATAGAACATGGTGGCTCATTAACCATCATAGCAACTGCTTTAATAGAAACAGGCTCAAGAATGGATGAAGTAATTTTTGAAGAATTTAAAGGCACGGGAAATAGTGAAATCGTTCTTGATAGAAATATTTCAGACAGAAGAATTTATCCTGCAATTAATATCATAAAATCAGGTACTAGAAAAGAAGAATTACTTCAAGGTGTTGAAAAACTTCAAAAAATTTGGGCAATTAGATCAGCTATTTCACAAATGGATGATATAGAAGCTTTAAAATTCTTATACTCTAAAATGCTAAAAACTAAAAGCAATGAAGAGTTATTATCTATCATGAATGAGTAGCAATGCTTCAAGCTCTTGCTGTTAAATACAGACCAAAAAATTTCAATGAACTTATAGGGCAAAATACTGTTTCTACAAGCTTAAAATATGCTCTTGAAAATAACCGTTTAGCACATGCTTATTTATTTTCAGGATTACGCGGAAGCGGAAAGACTTCAAGTGCAAGAATTTTTTCAAGAGCCCTAGTATGCGAAAATGGACCAAGTGCTAATCCTTGTGGGGAATGCTCTCAATGCTTATCTTCGCTTAATGGTTCTAATATAGACATTATAGAAATGGATGCAGCAAGCCATAGAAGCTTAGAAGATATACAAGAGCTTATCGAGCAAGTTAAATACGCTCCATCTTTAGCTAGATTTAAAATTTTTATTATCGATGAAGTGCATATGCTCACCCCGCAAGCTGCAAATGCTTTGCTTAAAACCTTAGAAGAGCCACCAAGTTATGTAAAATTTATACTAGCAACAACCGATCCTTTAAAACTTCCTGCCACAGTTCTTTCAAGAACGCAGCATTTTAGATTTAAGCAAATTTCTACTCATGATATCTTAAATCATCTTGAGTGGATTTTAGAAAAAGAAAATATTAGTTATGAAAAAGAAGCTTTAAAACTCATTGCAAGAAGTGGAAATGGTTCTTTAAGAGATACCCTAACCTTGCTAGATCAAGCCATAGTATATTGTCAAAATGATATACAAACACAAAAAATCACCGCTATGCTAGGCTTTTTAGATCCAGCTAAAATTGAAGAATTTTATCAAGCTATTTTAGCTAATGATAAAGATAAAGTTCTTGAGTTTTTAAAAGAATTTGAAGATTATGAGGCAAGTAATGTCATTGATGAGATGATATTTTTTCTAAAAGAAGCATTTTTTGCCAAAAACAATCTTTTTTCTATGTTAATTTATGAAAGATTTTTTAGAATTCTTTCACGTGCTAAGACTATGTTAAATTCTAGTGATGATGATAGTTTTGTACTTTGCGTTATGGCTTTCATGCTTATAGAGGCAACTTATCTAAAAGGCATTGATGAGGCTATTAAAAGCTCAAAACAAGATAACACGCCAAGTCCAAAACAACAAGAAATTCCTTCTATTCAACAAACTCTTAAAGAAGAAAAGCTTAGTCCTTATGAAAATCTCTTAAAAGCAATATATAAAAGAGATTATGACTTAGCTGAAGTTTTCAAAAAAACCACGCAGTTTATTTCTTTTGAAGGTAATATTTTAAGTATTAGTTCACATGCTAAAGATGATGATAGAATGGTTTTAAACAATGGTTTTAAATTAATCAAAACATTACTTCATGAGCTTTTTGGAGAAAAAACACAAATTAAAATTCAAAAAATAGAAACCATAGATACTCAAAAACTACAAGATATATTCAAAACCCCTATAAAACAAGAAGTAAAAAGCACTCCAAATTTAAATGAGCATTTTGAAAATTTTAAAAAAGACGCTAAAAAATATGATCCTAAAGATGAAACCAAAGAAGCTCTTAACAAGCTCTTTGGTCCTCCGACAATACAAAATTAAAAACTACCATTGATTGAAATATAAATTCTTCTTCCCTCTTCTATGCGATTATAAGTATTTACCCAAACATCTTTGCCATCACTCTTATAAGAATCCCAATCATTTGTAAAACTTTTATCAAAAAGATTATAAATTGCTGCATTAATGTTCCATTTTTTATTAATATCATAACGCACACCCATAGAAGCTAGAAAGACATCTTGATAATATTCTCTATTAATATTTGTATCACCCATATAACGATCTATTTGCCATTCACCTTTTACCCATGGAGTGAATTTATTGAAGATATTATAACTTGCTTTTAACATGATATTGTGTTTTAAACTATCAATTTCTGGTTTTCCTATCACAGCCTTATCTTGTGCATCTTTTACTTCACTATCAAGATAAGTATAAGCTAGATCTAAATTTAAATGCTCTATAGGAGTAATCCCCGCTCCAAGCTCTATACCTTTGTATTCAACCTTGCCATGATTAATCGCTTGATAGCATGTATCAGCCTCGCATTTTCCAATACCCGAAATCATACTATCTTTGCCGAATTTTTGACTAGAAATTTTATCTTTAAAATTTGTTAAAAAGCCAGTTGCTGAAATATAAAATAAATCATTATTATAAACAGCAGCTAGTTCATAATTAAGCGAGGTTTCTTCTTTTAAATTCGGATTTCCATACATAGGGTACTTACCCTGTCCGCTATAATTATAAGCACCAGCTATCAATCTATTAGCATATGGGGTTCTAAAGCCTGTTGAAACACCACCTTTTAAAGTAAGTTCGCTGGTGGGATTATAAACCAAATAAGCTCTTGGAGAAATATTATTTCCAAAAATTTCATGATAATTATATCTTGCACCAAAAGTAAATCTTAAATCATCTCTTATACTATACTCATCTTCTGCAAAAAAAGCTAATAAATACTGATCAAAATTAGTAGGATTAGCGATTTTATCTTGCATTTTTTCAAGTCTATATTCACCACCCACGCTTAAAATATGGCTTCGACCTAAAGGAATAACTGATTTTGTATCTAAAATAATATCTTCAGCAACTATATTTCTATTTTGTCCTAAAAATGGTTGTGTTTTTTGACCAACCACTTCGCGTCCATCATTACTTACACGATTATACTGCAAGGTAGAAGTAATCGAAAAATCTTCATACACACCCTCATGACTTAGGTAAGTTACCAACTTATCTACTTGCATAGTGTCTGTATAGCCACCTGTTAAGGCCCCATTATCACCAGATGGTTTAGTCAGCGTTCCTAGTTGTCCTTTTTTATTATCATAATGATTTCTTGAAAAATCAATATCAAATATCAAAGTATTATAATCATCTACTAAATAATTTAACCGAGTTCCTAAGTTAAAATTATTTGCTTTTGTAGGACTTTGTGCTTGATCACCTTGCACTCTTTGTCCACTTCCATTGCTAAATTCAACATTAGATTGTTCCCTATAAAACTCTCTAAAACGTAAAGTTAATCCTAGGCGATCATTCATCAATGGACCACTTGAATATATACTTGTGCCATAAGTATCACCCCATTCTTTATGTGCATTAAAAATACTATCTAGACTAACTGATGTTTCCCATTTATCACTTACTTTTTTTGTGATGATATTTACAACACCACCTAAAGCTTCAGATCCATATAAAGTACTCATTGGTCCTTTGATTACTTCTATTCTTTCTATGCTAGAAATTGGAGGTAGGAATGAATTTGAAATTTCATTAAAACCATTAGGCCCGACTTCTCCGCCTATCCCTTGACGGCGCCCATCAATTAAAATTAAAGTATATCCAGTAATACCTCTCATGGTAATATTATAAGATCCAGTTTTTCCTTTGCTAGCAAATAAATCCACACCAGGAATATCAGCAATAGCTTCGGCAACATCTCTATAAGGCTTACTTTCCAAATCTTTTTTGCTAATCACATTTATAGTGGCAGGGGCTTCTTTAATATCTTGAGAAAAACCAGAAGCACTTACTATGGAGCTATCTAATAAAACTTCTTGTGATAAAGCATTACAGACCAAAAAACTAGCAACACAAAATGATAAACAATGTTTTTTCATTATTTCCTTTCTTGTAAATATATTTTCAAAACTGGAATATTATGATAATAATTATTAATTTAAAATAAATTTATTGTATCAATTATGATAATTGTTATTAATAAAAAATTTAACTTTTAGTAATATAATCACAAAAAATTTAAAATGAGGATATGATGGAATTTTTAAAAACTTATATTGATTTAATTATATTTGTAGTTTTAGGGATAATGGCATTTATTGCTATATGGTGTACTATAGAACGTATATTGTTTTTTAGAAAAATTAAACTAAATGATTATCAATGTCAAGAAAAATTTGATGATGCAATTAGTGAAAATCTTACTATGCTTTATATCATTTACACTAATGCTCCTTATGTAGGACTTTTGGGAACTGTAGTGGGGATTATGATTACATTTTATGATATGGGTGCAAGTGGGAATATTGATGTTAAATCTATTGTTATTGGTTTATCACTAGCCTTAAAGGCTACTGCTTTGGGAATTTTAGTTGCCATTCCTTCTTTAATGGCTTATAATGGATTGCTTAGAAAAATATCAACCTTGAGTAATGCATATCGTATTTTTAAGGATAAAAATGCTTAAATTACCAAAAAATGAAGGTTTAAACATCATTCCTTTTATAGACATAATGCTTGTTTTACTAGCTATTGTTTTAAGCATATCCACTTTTATCGCACATGGTGAAATCAAAATCAATCTACCACAAAGCGAAAATTCAAATTCCATAAATGAAAACAAGGACAAAGTGAGTATTTTGATTGATAAAGAAAATAAATTTTATATCGATGGAAAAGCAATCTCCCTAGAAGAAATAAAAGTAAAATTTGACACTATAGATTCTAAAACCTTAGTGGAATTAAAAAGTGATAAAGAAGCAAAATTTGAAAGTTTTGTAAAAATTATTGATATTTTAAAAAATAAAAATCATGAAAATTTTCAAATTTTAACAGAGCAAAAAAGATGAAAACATTTATAAATAATCATAAAAATCAGTCATTTTTTATCACTTTATTTCTCTTTTTACCTTTATTTTTTGTTTTTATTTATACTAAGAATTTTTTACATATACAACATAGCTCTTCAAAAGAAGAAAAATTTAATATAGCTACAAAACAGTTTTTACAAGATTCTCCTAAAGCAAAAACCGAACAGCCTAAACAAGAAAAAATAAAAAAACTAGAACAAACGAAAGAAAAATCTGTTATTCAACCTAAAAAAGTAAATACTTTAACTAATACCAAGATAACAAATCAATTAAATGAAGAAATAAAACCTCAAAAAACTTTAACCCAAGAAAAAAATACTCCAACAACTTCTCAAGAAAGCATATCTTTAACTAATAACAATGAACTTTTAAAAGAAGTCAAACAAGCTATAGATGAAGCTTTAATCTATCCTAGACAAGCCAAAAAAATGCGAATGAGTGGTGAAATTTTAGTAGAATTCACATGGACTAAAGATAAAAATCTATTAAACTTAAAAATATTAAAACCATCAAAATATAAATTATTGAACGATAGTGCCTTAGAAACTATACGTATAGCGTCTAAGAATTTTCCACAATATGAAAAAACTTTTCATATAAGAATACCCTT
This sequence comes from Campylobacter sp. CNRCH_2013_0855, assembly GCF_025773025.1. Classification (NCBI taxonomy): domain Bacteria; kingdom Pseudomonadati; phylum Campylobacterota; class Epsilonproteobacteria; order Campylobacterales; family Campylobacteraceae; genus Campylobacter; species Campylobacter sp. CNRCH_2013_0855. The sequence goes on from NZ_JAKMTE010000010.1 coordinate 45,709, forward strand.
AATATATAAAATAAACTAAGCAAAATTGCTTAGTTTGTCGTGATTAAATTATGTCCTTTATAGATCCCATAAATTTTATAATCTCCATTTTTAAGCATTAAAACTACAGGATATTCTTCTTCGTAACCTTGCTCCATCCCAGGACTTCCTTGAGGCATACCAGGAGCAGAAATACCTATAACATCTTCAGGTTTATTTTTCAAAAGCCAAGCAACTGCATCTTCAGGAACATGTCCTTCTATAGCATAACCATCAATTACGCCAGTATGGCAACTTTGATACATAGGCTGAATATTCATTTTTTCTTTTATTTTTAAAAAATCCTCGCTTTTGTGTATTTGCACTTTATAGCCTTTATCTTTCATATAATTAGCCCAAAGATCACAACATCCACAAGTAGGACTTTCGTAAATATTTAATAATTTATCTCCACCAATTAAAACTATACTTGATAACACTAAAACACTAATAATTTTCTTCATAATATTCCTTTACCATAAATAATTACATAAAAACGTCTGATGTTTTAAGAGTCGTTTTTTGCTTTTCTTCAAATTGCGCTTGTGCTATTAACTGTTTAGGACTCAATTGAATATTGATATGAGAAATTTTATCTTGCAAACTACTTTGTATATTTTCTTTAATTTGCTCTTCTACTTTCTCTTTTATCTTTTCTTTGTATTTTTCATTACTTTCTGTAAATTTTTTCTCATATTTACCGGTCTCTTTATTATAATACATTTCCTCTCTGTATTCTTTCAAGGCATTCTCTGAAGCTTCTTTTGCTTCTTGAAACAATTCCTTTAAAGGTCTATCATACAAGCTATTTTTTTCTTGGATACTTGAATTTAATTCAAGTGAAAATGCTTGTTCTTGATGGGATTGCACAGTTTGTTTTTCATTTTTTTGTTTTGAACTAAAAATATCATATGAGTGATTAAAAAATCGATTTTCCTCTATACGAAACATCTTTATGCTCCTGAATAAAATTATAAATCACAACAAGCAAAAAATATTCCGATATATAAGTTACAAACCTATAAAACAATAAATTTTTATAGGTTTAATAACATATGTCAAAACTAAAACTTAATAAAAAAAGAAATAATGAAAATTAAAAATAAAGCAAACAGTTGCGAAGGTCTTTGAAATTTATTTGAATCCTTTAAATTTGATCCTTCAACCAAGGGTATTACAGTTGACAAAGCAGCAACGGGTCCTCCTGTTAAAAAGTATTGAGCTATAGAAGCTCCACCCGCTGCTACAAACGCCAAAGCAAAATTATAATCACAAACCTCCATAGTAGCTTGTAAGAATGGCAACAAAATAGCTGAGCTCGCACCATAACTTTGTGTTATAAATCCAGCAAAAACAGCTACTATAAACATTGCTTGAACTGGAGCTACATTTAAAATTGGCTCAAAGATAGTTGCAATAGTTTTTGCTAATCCTATTTCTTTAATCACAGCACTCATAAATAAAAATGTTATAGTCGCAACCAACGGAATAGCTATCTTATTAACTCCATCTATCATATTTTTTTCTGCATTAAAAATATTGACCCTGCTAAGTACAATTGTTAAGATACTAGAAAATACCCCCAATAAAAAAATAGGATATCCTAAAATAAAACCACCAAATAAAACAATAAAAGGCAAAAAAATAACATAGACACTATGTTTACTATTTTGATTTTCTATTTCTTTTACTATTTCTTGTATTTTATTCTTATCAATAACTACAAAATTTTTCCTCTGATAAATTTTAGACCGAAACGCTGAACATAAAATTAAACTCACTGTAACAAAAATAGCAAAAATATTAATCAAACCAAAACCAATATTAGTAGCCCCAATAATCGCAACTTGCGTTGGGTGAGTAAAACCACCAAAATTACCAAGGTGGCCAGCATGCCCATGTATAGCAGCAGAATGATTCGGATTCATACCTAATAATACTGATGGTTTTGCGGTAATTACGGCTGTTACAGATGGTTGAGTAAAACCTGTCAACATTCCTATAACTCCAGCACATATAGCACTAGCAGAAGCAATTCCTTCTCCTCCACCAATTCTTCTACCAAATTTTATGATAATTTTTATAATCTCATCCATAAATCCACTTGACTGCATTATACCTATAAACATCAAAATACCCGTCATATCTAAAATAACAGGATTTAAACCTGCAAGCAAAAGAGAGTTTATAAGAATATTATCTGAATCTAACATTGCAATCAAAACGCTTATTGTTGTACCAACAACAGCAGTTAAATACAATGGGGTCTTTCCAATTACCATTAAAAAAAGAGTAATACACATAAATATTTGTGAAATAAACAAATAGCTCATATTATTTCCTAACTAAAAATACATATAATAAGAATTAAATTCTTTTAATATGTCTTCTTTATTAAAACCAATTGATAACAATAAAGTTAGAAATATTCTAGCTTTCATACAGTCAAAAAAACCACCCATAATAAAACCATTTTTTTGCAAATCAATTTCACTACCCTTATATGAGTATGTATTATAAGCAGTAGGACCGCTTCCTGTTCTAGTTGTAACAATGCATGGTATATTTAAATTTAATGATTTTACTTTTTCAATAAAGTCAAATGAAACATGTCCCGCACTAAAGCCATTTATTATCAAGCCATGAAAACCAGATAAATTATCTAGAAAATAATCATCCCCAGATAAACAAGTAGGTATAATAGCAATTTTTTTATCCATTTTGTTTGGAATTTTATAAATTTTATATCTATATATTGGTGCAATATATTTTACTTGTTTTTCATATATGTATCCAATATTACCCCCATTGATGGATTTAAAAGTTTCAAGAGAAAAAGAGTTACTTTTATGTAAAAATCTTGGCAAATATATCACATGATTAAACACAACTAAAACACCTCTTTTTCTAGATAAGTTACTACTTGCAACAAGAATTGATTGGTATAAATTACTAGACCCATCACTCCCAATCTCACTTGGATTCTTCATAGCTCCAGTTACAACTATAGGAACTTCTTCATCCCACAATAAGCTTAATAAAAATGCACTTTCCTCTAATGTATCAGTGCCTTGTGTAATTACTATCCCATCTGAGCGATTCTTAACTTCATCTTTTGCTATTCTAATAATCTCTAAAACATTCTCAAATTTTAAAGATGGACTCGGAATGGATAATATGCTTTTTGTTTCTATACTTATATTATCCGTCATACCAATACCATCAACTAAGGCTTTTGCATTTAATTTAGGACTAACACCTCCTGATTCATCTTTCAACATACAAATAGTACCACCAATACTTAAAACACTAATTTTCATCAACCCCTCCTTTTTTAAAGTAAGCTAAATGTAAATCAATTATACAATTGACTTAAAATTAACTTATTCTCATTATTATTTCAAAATATCAGGAAGCTCATTAATAATATTGAGTTCTAAAAGTTTCTTATAAACAGCTTTGGTATTTGCTTTAGCTGTATATTTTTCAGAATAATAACCATTAACAACTCTAAAAAGACTCATGTAGTCTAAATCATATTTTTGAGCAAACTTTTTAAGATTAATATTATTATCTTCAAAATATTTTTTTAACAATTACTATCCTTTCATTTTGTAATTTTTATTTCAAATTGATTTTTTTAAGATACAATTTAGAAATATATTTTATACATTATATAGTTATTTTATTTATATGTCAATAATTTATAAATAAAATAACTATATTTAGAAAGCGGTGAATGGAAAATTTTAAAACATTAGTAGAAGAAATGAAGCTTTATTTTAATGTTACTAGTTTAGAAATGGTAGCTGAGAAATTAGGTCTTAAAAAATCTACTGCAATAGGCTGGAGACAACGAAAAAGGATATCTTCACATGCTATATTAAAATTTAATCAACTAAAATATAAACAAAATAACTATATAAATTCAGTTGATAAGAATTTACAACAAACTGAAAAAATAAACAATAAAGATACAATATTGATTCCATTTTATAAAAACTATTATCTTTCATCGGATTTTATTAGTAATAGCAACATCATTACACAAACCATACCTTTTAATAAAAATGAATTAAATAACATGTTTAATTTACAAGAATTTTTAAAGATAGGTATTGTCTCTATGATAGGGAATAGCATGGAGCCCACGATAAAAGAAGGAGAAATGATTGTATTTCAAAAAGATAACTCGAGTATAGAAGGTGGTATATATATTGTTGAATATCAAAAAGAAATTTTAATTAAAAGATTAAAAAAAAGACCCTTATGTTTGATTAGCGATAACAAAGAATATCCTAATATCAACATTAAAAAATCTAACGAATTAAAAATCATAGGAAGAATTATTGGAGCATATAAAATTAATTATAAAAAATTATAAATAAAATTTTATTTATATTATTACTCTCATCAAAATTTACAATACTCCTAATATCAGCTATAGTATATTTAAAGTTAATAGCTTCCCTAAACCTTTACCAATAATTCCACCTCTAATGACATTACCTAGACTTAAAAACTCATCTTGCAAACCTTTTCTTTGAGCTTTTAATTCCGCTCTTAAATTGGTATTGAGTTTAAGAGTGTTTAATTCTTTTTGTAATCCACTAATACAGAGTTTAGTTTTTGCTGCTATTTTTTCTAAATTACTAAAATCTTTAACCACCTTACCAACAGCACTTGCATTTTTAATTGCTAAACCTAAAACAACACCAATTCCAATACTTCCAGCATTTTCCACATTCAACCCTTTTTAAGTGTTTGTATTTTAAAATCTTTGCTATGAAAATTTTAAAATTTATTAATGATGATACAATTTCGCACATTGCTTTATTACTAACAACACTTATACCTGCTTTTTTAATAAGTTATCAAAGTGCAAATGATGGTTTTTTCAATACAATAGCTATTTTTATCTTTTCTTATTTTATAGGCATTATCATAACTGCTATTTTAATGATGATTGTGCCACCTATTGCCTTATTGCTTATTTTACCCACTTGGCTAATTGTAATAAGTTTAGATTTTATTCTTTTTGTTATTTTAAAGATTTATTCTTTTAAAAATAAAACAATTAAAAACTCTTAGTTTTTAACAACTCTTTTGCTATTTCTAAAGCTTTTTCAAATTCTTCCAAATCTAAATCTAACACCTCATTTAAACCCCAATTTAAACTATGGCTTATAAGAGCTATAGCTTCTAAGCTATAACTCCTGCTTCTTGCAAAAAATCTTTAAGAGCGTTTTCTTATTTTATTTATAAATGCAACTATCGTATAAATACTTATTCCATTTCTTTATTCGCTTTTATTGGTAGTATTTTAATTTTTCGCTCAAATATTTTCTTATATTTTAATTACTTACATACAAATATCAAATTATTGTAATAAAATACAAAAATATAAAATAAATCACAAAATAAAGAATGAGCTATCACTTAGAAAAGTAGATAAAAACAGAAAAGATCTTAAAACTTGAAAAATAATAGAGTAGTGTGAAAACTTGCACCCTAATACAATGTATCCTAGAATTGATTATCACACTCTCAGTTACTACATTATAACCATCAATTTTATCTAATTAAAATAATTCTAGCTTTACTAAACCAAAAAGAAGTTTAAATGGCCTTAGTCTTGGTAGAATTTGAATTTAAAGTTTTAAATTTTGATAATTTAGAAAGAAGTTGCGATTGCAAAATTACTAATTAAATAGAATTAATAACCATAGTGCTTTATTTATAAGTTCTAAGAAAAATAAGAAATACAAGGTAAAACCCTACTTTAATTACAAAAAAATTATAGAGGAGGCTAAGAGTTTATATAAGCCTGATTTAGAGCAATTATTATCTAGAGTTTGGCTTAAGAATGCAAAATTAATAGCTGATAAATTAACAGAAGAAAACGAATTTTTTAAAAAACAAACCGATCAAATGATACAAGAAAAAATAAAAGAAGCGTATCAAATTTTATCATTACCACTAACTATTAAGCAATATAATATTAATAGAAAAAATGCATCATATTTTAGCAATTCATTAATAGGATTAATTTCAGATAATTCTTATAATACGCTTGAGAATTTAGATCTTGTTTTTAATTTAAAAAAAGAAGAGCACGAAGTTTTTAATTATATAAGAGAAAATGTTGATTTTTTAAATCTAATAAAAAAATATTATACTTATATATCAAGACTTGATTTTTTACAACATTTTGAAAATTTGGTATTCAATGAAGGAAAGACAGAAACAAAAGAAAGAACAGAGTTGTATAAAATTGTAGAAAATAATTTATGGTTATTTGATGAAGAATATTTAAATATTGATTTTTTTAGCGATCAATCATTAAAAGGAATTTTTACTGAAATAAAATTGCCAATAAATACAGATGATGAAAAAGAGTTAAATAAAATTTCGGATATTTTCATACCTCGCACTAAAGATAATGAGTTGATACTTATTGAATTAAAATCGCCAAAAACAAAAATTACTTTATCAACACTTCATGATGTGTTTAATAAATATATTATTAAAATTCTTAATTCACTATCAAAGCAAAAAAGTAATATTAAATACATAAGAGCCATATGCATTTCATCAGAAAAGCAAGAGTATCTAGGAAAGATGGATGACAGTAATTATATCGTAGAGGCAATGACTTGGAAAGAAATAATCAGTACAAGAAAAAAAGAACTAGAATATCGTATAAAAGATATTAAAGGTTGTTTATTTTTGTCAAAATATCAAAATATTTACGATTTTAAAGAAAAGGAAATAAATAAAGAAAGAGTTGATAATTTAAAAAGAATATAAAAGTTTAAATATTTATCTAAGAAAAATATTAAGATGTAAATAAAATGTATTTATATATTTTACACATAAAAAATAGTTTTCTACAATCTTTATAAAAATTATTATATAGTTTTTACTTTAGAAATCAAAGTGAAAAAACGAGACTTTGATTTGAAAAGCGGTTTTAATAATCCTAACCCAATTAAAAAATTAAAACCAAATTTAGAAACTAT